>JAISNV010000012.1 GCA_031276035.1 Bacteroidales bacterium
CTCTGAACGGAAATCTATAGGTACATCTACACAATATTTTTGATTGCTCGCTATCTCGTTGCTCAAAATGTCATCTATGTACATAAACTGTGTTAACATACTGCCTCCAATTGAACACAAGAAAGAATATTCGCCAACAGGGACAAAAGCAGCAATAACTCCGCTTTGACTGGTAATATTATATACCTGATTCTCAACCGGAATACTATAAGGACAATATGAATAACCAGGAATATCACTTGGAGAGAAATAAACACTTGAACCATTAACATTTACACTATTCGAATGAACGGTCAAAGTTATCATATCAGTATAAGGCATATAATATCCCGGCGGTGTTACAGTAGCAAAAATAAAGTCATCACAAGCTTGTTCCCTACAAGCAACCATAGTCATTGAAGGATATTCGCTTTTAACAGATGTTGTGTAGTAAAAAGTACAAGGTTTATCCGAATTAAAACCTATTGAACTATTTGAATAATACATTCCGTATGAGTCACCTTTATTTAAAGTTACAAGAGGAGTATCATCCAAATATGTTATGTGAGTATCATCATATAAACCTGTAATTGTTATAAAAACACCATCGCCACCTGTTAAACCCATCATAACGGCAGCGAGCTGTTTACCATAATATTTAACCGGTATGGCTTGATCATAAATATGCGAAGCTCTATTTAAATATTGCGAATATACATTTTCGACAGTCTCAGCTGCTAAAGAATTTCCTTGAAATAATGCAATTTGTCCGCCTTGAACCACCTCAACCCAGGAGCCGGTTAAACCGAATTTATATTCCTGATTATAGCTGCCGGCCGGATGCTCCGCACCAACCATATATACCTGTCCCCGGTTTAGGGTTATCTCAAAAGGAATATCTTTTGGTTTGCCGTTATTAGTTGCTAACTTTGGCGTAATACGGACGCGGGTATTATTGGTCGTAGCAAGGATTGCAAATTGTGCAGCAAAAACTTCTCCGCAACTATTCAAATAATACCTCGTACCATTTGTAGTAACCGAATACTCTTTCCCTAAACATCTTGTAGGTAATAATAAAGTCGGTTCAAATGAATTTATTGCCGAGTTAGAAGCAAATATACAGACATCCTCAGTAGTAGTTAT
The DNA here is from genome assembly GCA_031276035.1 of Bacteroidales bacterium. Lineage (NCBI taxonomy): Bacteria > Pseudomonadati > Bacteroidota > Bacteroidia > Bacteroidales > Bacteroidales bacterium. The sequence continues at coordinate 1,123 of JAISNV010000012.1, forward strand.
CAGTAAACCTGTATTAACAATATTTCCATAAATATCAGTATATGCTTCGTTATATGGGATTGTCAACTCTAATCTTTGCCATGCAGTAACAGTAAAGTTTTGACTATACCCTGTATTAGGATTAGATACCGTTCCAGAGCAGTTATATCTTGAAGCAATGGTAAGTTTTAAAAATTCGTATGACGGGGCATGTCCTCCGCCATTGGGCCTACAACCATAATTACCATTTTTCATAAAGGTAACCCAAAACTCTTTACCTTCAGTTGAAGGTGATCCGTCTTGAGAATAAAGGCTAATTTGAAATAAAAAAAATGATAAAACAAATGATATTATTTTGATAAAATCTCTCATAAAATAAAAAAAAACAACTAACGTTAACGTAAAAATTTAATATGCAGAGATATAACATAAAGCGAAAATATATCTATGCATTTTTATTATATTCGCAAATGTAATAAAAATTATTAAAAAATCAAATTAATATTAATGAGAATTAATTTCTTTATGAGGTCTTTTATTTTTTCCTAACTACCAACTGTCCATTAATGTAGTCAACAACTTTTACACTTTCTCCTTTATTAATCCAATCACCTTCCGTTACGGCATCATACACGTCATCATTCAGAATTATTTTCCCAGAAGGTCTTAAAATTGAGAATGCTTCAGCGGTCATATTTATCATTTGTGTATATTTCCGATTAGCGGTACTGTATCCTTGATCCGTATTTTGGACATCATTTAAAGCAATCTTAATATGCCTGTTATTTGTAGTAAGTAATTTCTTTGCGAGATAAACGCATATAACAAAAGCAAGGGTTATTGCAATTATTACGGTTAAGATAGCTGTAGCTAACATTCCCAGATGTTCGTAGTTAACCCTAAGTCCGTTATTTGGAATCATAGCATATGTTAATCCGAAAAGCATAAGCGCAATACCGGAAATTCCGGCAACTCCGAAACCCGGAATGACAAATATTTCAAGAGCGAGTAAAATAAATCCTAATACAAAAACTACTATTTCCCAATTTGCCACCAATCCGGCTGCATAAAGCGGAAAGAAATACAAGACAACTCCGAGTATTGCAATAACTAAAGGCAATCCTATTCCCGGAGTTTGTAATTCAAAATAAATTCCACCGATAATCATCATAATTAAAAGTCCGCTTATTAGCGGCTTAATTAAAAATCCAATAATTTTATCAAGTACAGTAAGTTTTTGGGTAATAACAACAGGATCATTTAATTTTGCTTTCCCAACAACTTCCGAGATATTTTCGGCTTTTCCTTCACAATATCCATTTATTATGGCTTCCTCAGTTGTGAAAGTAAGCACTTTTCCTTTAGAAGAAATTCCTTCGATTTCAACCTCCGGATCAACCATTGCTTCTGCAATTTTTGGATTTCTATTATTTGTTTCCGCTGTAGCACGCAACATGGACCTCATAAATGACTGGTATTTATCCGGCATTTGTTCGCTTTCCTGATTTACAACTGTAGCCGCACCTATATTTGAACCGGGACGCATGTAAATACTATCGCAGGCTATTGATATCAAAGCTCCTGCAGATGCAGCATTGTTGTCGATAAACGCATAAACCGGAATATCCGAATTAAGTATCTTAGTTCTGATAGAATCGGCATCTACAAGAGTTCCTCCGTACGTATTCAAATGAATAATTATCAATCGTGCATTATTTTTATGCGCTTCATCAAAACCTAATTTTACCTTTCGCCATGTGTGAGGAGCTATTTCATCCATCAGTTCAATTACATAAACTGTATCATGAATGTTATTATCTTCTAAATTTCCCTCTGTTTTGGCTTGAAGTGCACAAGCGGTCATAATGCAACCCAAAAATAAAATTGTCAAAATATAAAATACACGTTTATTCATAAATGTTTTTTGCAAAGTTATATTTTTTCTCAAAAAAACCGCTGATTTTCAAATAAAATATCTATCTTTGCAATCCGATTTGAATTAGTGAAAATTATTGGCATTTTTGTTAATCAAGTCACTGTTAATAAACAAATTATTATGTCTAACCTGATTGTGCCAATCAATCAAATAAAAATTTTTATGTCAGAAGAAATTAAAGACACTGCTGTTGAAAACCAAGAAGCAGAAATTACGAATGAAGAAACTAAGGTAGTGAACGAAACTCCGGAAGTTATTACAGAAACAGAAAAGGAAAAAGAAGAAATTGCAGAAGAACCTGCTATTGAAGAAAAGCCTATTGTTAAAGAAGTTGTTAAACAACGTGTTGATTGGAACACTTTAGGTAAAGATAAAGAAATTTATTCCTCTAAAGAACGCGAAGACCTTGAAAATCTTTATTCGAACACTTTAAATCAAATCACAGATCATGAAGTAATTAACGGCACCATTGTAGGACTTACTCCTCGCGAGGTTTTTATTAATATCGGTTTTAAATCAGACGGTATTATCCCCGCATCAGAGTTTAAATACAGACCAAATCTTAAAGTCGGTGATATTGTAGAAGTTTATGTTGAAAGTCAAGAAGACTCTACAGGTCAATTACAATTATCACACAAAAAAGCTAAACTACTCAAATCTTGGGATAGAGTTAATCAAGCTTTTGAAAATGATGAAATTATTACAGGACATATTATTAGCCGTACCAAAGGCGGTTTAATTGTTGAAGTATTCGGTATTGAAGCTTTCTTACCCGGTTCTCAAATTGATGTTAAACCAATTAGGGATTATGATATGTTTGTTGACAAAACAATGGAATTCAAGGTTGTAAAAATTAACCATGAATTTAAAAACGTTGTTGTTTCTCATAAAGCTCTTATTGAAGACGAACTTGAAGCTCAAAAAGTTGAAATTATTGCTCGCCTTGAAAAAGGTCAAGTTCTTGAAGGTACTGTTAAAAATATCACAACTTACGGCGTATTCATAGATTTAGGTGGAGTTGACGGATTAATACATATAACCGATTTAAGTTGGGGAAGAATTAATCATCCTGAAGAAATAGTAAAACTTGACGAGAAGATACAAGTTGTTATTCTTGATTTCGATGACAATAAAAAACGTATTGCATTAGGTTTAAAACAATTATCTCCACATCCATGGGAATCTTTAGATGCTGATCTTAAAGTTGGCGATAGAGTTAAAGGAAAAGTTGTAGTTTTGGCTGATTACGGTGCTTTTATCGAAATTGCTCCGGGCGTTGAAGGTTTAATTCACGTTTCTGAGATGAGCTGGTCACAACATTTACGTACAGCTCAAGATTTCTTGAAAGTAGGTGACGATGTTGAAGCAGTTATTTTAACTTTAGATAAAGATGCTCGCAAAATGTCTCTCGGTATTAAACAATTAATTCCGGATCCATGGGCAAGCATCACAGAAAAATATCCTATAGGTTCAAGACATACCGCTGTTGTTAGAAACTTCACTACTTTCGGTATCTTTGTTGAACTTGAAGAAGGTGTTGACGGTTTAATTCACATTTCCGATTTATCTTGGAACAAGAAAATCAAACATCCGGCAGAATTCACTAAAGTTGGTGAACCTCTTGAAGTTGTTGTTCTTGATATTGATACTGAAAATCGCAGATTCAGCTTAGGCCACAAACAAATTGAAGATAATCCTTGGGAAGCTTACGCTGAAATATTTACAGAAGGTTCTATTCATCCGGGAACTGTTGTTGCTGCAACAGATAAAGGTTTAACTGTAAATCTTCCTGATGATGTTGAAGGTTTCTGTCCAAGCAGACACGCAATAAAAGAAGACGGAAGCAATATTAAGGTTGGCGAAACATTGGATTTCAAAGTTATTGAATTTAATAAAGCTAATAAACGTATTGTTGTTTCTCATTCTAAAGTGTTCCAAGATATAGCTGCCGCCGAAAAAGCTAAAGAATACGAAAGCAAATCGGGTAAAAAATCCGCTATTCAAGAGTTGAATGAAAGCAATGAAGTTACTACTCTTGGCGATTTGGCAGAACTTGCTAATTTAAAAAGCAAAATGGAAGAAGACGCTGAAAAGTAGTCTATGCCAATAAAAATAACCATACTCGGATCTAATTCCGCAGTACCATCAACACACCGTTGGACATCGGCTCAGTATATGACTGTCGGAGGCAACGGTGTGTTGCTTGATTGCGGCGAAGGAACACAAATTCGCCTCAAAATGTTCGGAATAAAATTAAATTCCATAAATCAAATCTATATAACACATCTTCACGGCGATCATTTTTTCGGATTAATAGGGTTAATCTCTACTTTCCATTTGATAGGTCGCAATAAACCATTAACTATCTTCGGCCCAAAAGAACTTGAAGAAGTCATTCGATTTCAATTAGATGTTTCTAATTCTTTTTTAAGTTATGAAGTTACATTTGTTCCAACAAATCCGGCCGAACAGGAGATAATCTTCGAAGATAAACACTATTCCGTAACAAGTTTTCCGCTTAAACACAGTGTAAGCACAACAGGTTTTCTGTTTAAAGAAAAAGAGAAACCGGCAAATGTGAAGAAAGATTTTATCATTCAGCATGATTTAAGTATTGAACAAATAACCGATATTAAAAACGGGAATGATTTTATTGATAAAGACGGTAATGTTCACAAACATGCAAGTATAACTTACAATAAACTGCTATCAAATTCTTACGCTTATTGTACAGATACAATGTATATGCCGGAAATAATTCCTATTATAGATAATTGCGATGCGGTTTATCATGAAGCAACTTTCTTGTCGGATTTACAGCATCTTGCTGTTGAAAAATATCATGCAACGGCAAGAGAAGCAGCATTGATAGCGAAGAATGCTCACGCGAAAAAATTAATTATCGGACATTTTTCAAAAAGATATAAAACTACTGACGCACTCATTGCCGAAGCAACAGAAATCTTTCCCAATACGATAGCTGCCGAAGATGGAATGGTGATATCAATCAGCTAATTTTACAGTATGCTGATTATCGCATAAAAATGATAAAATAATACCTAATTTTTGAATAAAGTTGAAAGATGTTTATAATCTTTGCATTATTGAAGTTATTATCTTTGAAATTCTCTTCATTTTCTATATTGAACTAAAATTTAAAAATTCATAATCATGTTAATAATCAATTCTCCATCTAATTTCCCACCGTTTAACATTGCTACAGAAGAATATTTGATTAAGAATTTCAGTGATGATATTTTTCTATTATATATTAATGAACCAACTATTATTGTAGGTATAAACCAGAATACTCTCGCAGAAATTAACCTTGAATATATTAAGGCAACCAATATCAATGTGGTACGACGATTATCCGGCGGCGGTGCGGTTTTTCATGATCTCGGCAATTTGAATTTTTCATTTATCACAAATATTTCAGGGAATAAAAAAATTGACTTCAGAAAATATACTCAACCGATAATTAATGCTATGCAAAATATCGGAATTAATGCGGAATTTGAAGGTCGAAACGATTTAACTATCGACAAAAAGAAATTCAGCGGAAATGCTTCTCATATTTACAAAAACCGGATTTGTCATCATGGAACTTTGTTGTTTGATACCGATTTAACCCGTCTTTCCAAGTCATTAAATCCAAAAGAAGACAAATTTGAAGGAAAGGCAGTAAAGTCGGTAAAAAGTCGTGTTACCAATATCAAAGATTATTTAAAAGAAAATTATACTATTGAAGAATTTACAAGCTACATTATCAATCAGGTAATTAAAGATATTAATGATGCGGAAGCATATAAATTTTCCGAAAAGGACACTCAAAGCATCAATTTGCTTGTTGAAAATAAATATAACACTTGGGAGTGGAATTTCGGAAAATCTCCCAAATACAATTTCAACAAATCTATAAAAACTTCTGCCGGAAGAATTGAATTATATATTTATGTTGAAAAAGGGCTGATAAAAGAAATTAGTATCTACGGTGATTTCTTCGGAACAAAGCCCGTTAAAGAATTTACGGATTTACTGATCGGAAAGGAACATAAAGAGGATGATATAATCTCAATTTTAGAAATTACAGATGTTAATGATTATTTTTCGGGATTTGAAAAAGAAGATTTGAAATCCTTGTTCTTCTGATTGTTGAATAGACAGGATGATAAAATTTTAAGGATTAACTTTTTAAAATAACGATTAATAAATTAAATTGATTATTAATATAATTCGTTAATTCTTCATATTTCATCATTCTGTCTATAGAATTCTATTCACTTTTCTTTTCTTCCGCAGGTGCTGTTGCCCCTTCTCCGTTTTTCTTGCGTATATGCGTCATTTTATTAAACACCTTGATAACAAGAAATATTGAAAAAGCAATAATAAGAAAATCAATGGTAACTTGTATGAAATTACCATAATTAAGTGTTACAGCAGGATTTGTTTCTGTAGCTTTCTTAAGAACAATACTCAAATCGGAGAAATGTACACCGCCAATTAATACCCCCAGACACGGCATAATAATATCATTTACCAAAGAAGTAACTATTTTGCCGAAAGCCGCTCCAATAACCACACCGACAGCCATGTCAACAACGTTCCCTTTAAGAGCAAATTCTTTAAACTCTTGTAATGTTTTACTTTTCATTTTTTTATATTTAATAAACAATTTCGAAAATAATTAAAAAAAGCTGTCTTCATAAAAATAAAGACAGCTTTTTTATTATTTAAACATAATTCTTATCTAACAATAAGTTTAGTTGTAATTGAACCTGCATCTGTGCTGATTCTTACAAAATACATTCCTGTATTAAAGCCAGACGTGTTAATAGTTGTTTGTGTGCTATTAACTTTAGCAGAATATACAATTTGTCCGACATTATTAACTATTTGAATACTATTAATATCTTTATTTGATTCAATAGTAACCATATCTGATGTAGGATTAGGATAAATTTTAGTTGTTACATTATTAACGGCAAACTCTTCAACACCTAACTCATTAATTTTAAGAGTACAAGGAATTTCAAAAAGTTCATTATTAACATCATTGGTAGCAATACTAACAGTAGCTTCGTATGTTCCTACTTCCAATCCTTCAGAATCCAAAATAATATCGAAAGTTGCACTATTTCCTGCAGAAATAGAACCATAAGTATCTCCTTCTAATGATAGCCAGCAACCCGGGATAACATCACCTTCTGCATATGCTCTAATCATAAAATTACCGTTACCAAGATCTGGTTGAATAACATGCAATTGTCCCCATGAACCACCATTTGTTCTTCTCCAGTCTCCATTTTCAACAGCAGGACCACCATCAGTAGCCATAAGACCACTTTCACCTACAGGTTGTGTTCCTTCAAAAGCAACCCAAATATCCTGTCCACTTAATAATACAGGTTCAGGTAAAGTTAATTCATTCCAATAATTAACAATTGGATTATTGATTGTTATTTCTGTAAGAACTTCTCCGGGAGAATTGTAAGCAGCACCTTGTCCATATACACGAGCTGTAAGCTTATTATCACTTGTTGGGTTAGGTAAGAAGAAAGAAACTTTAGTAATGTAAGTACCAACCATGTCACAATAAACAGACAAAGGATATTTTGCTGCAAACTCCATAACAGGAGGTTCAGTAGCTTGGTTGTAATAAAGGTTTACAGGTTCATTACTATTACAATAAGTTAATGTGAAGCTTGCTTTTTCTCCTGATTTACCTTCATCAATAAAACTAGCCCATGACACATAATCACCTATACTGGTTCCGGTATTATTTATATTAACTGGAGTTATAAAAGTTTCACCGGATCCTTCAAGAGTTTCTTCACTAATAGAATTCGGAGTTACTGCCAAAGATGGAGCACCACCGCCAACACCACCAAAAACAAAATTATCTATATAAAATACTGATCCTGTTTCAGGAGGATAAAAATCAACTGCACCGAGTTGTCTTAAACCTGCACCGCCATCTTCAATAAGGCTGAATTGCCATTCTAATATTTGAGTACCGTTAATATCAAGTGTAGCGAGGTCATTATCCAAATCAACTACAAAAGATACTGGGAACCAAGCATCGCTCACAGCAGTAAAATTAGTAATATTACCATCTTGTTGAACATAAGTACCTAATGCAGGCATATTTGTATCATCTGTAATATTAAAATGAATACCTATTGCCCATTCGCTATTGGTGCCATTAAAATTATGTAATAAATTAAAATATGCAGGTGCGGTTCCGGGAATATACATATCAAAGTCTATTGTGAAAGAACCTGTGGTTTTATCACCAGTCATGAATATCAAATCAGCTCCCCAAGATATTTTAGCAGAATTGGGAGTTGAAGAAGCTTGTTCAACTGTAATTAATCCGTCTTCAGAAGTACCGGGAAGATTTGACCAAGTACGCCACCAGTCCGGATATGATTGAGCTACATAAGCACCGGCTGATAACTCATCAAAATTTGTTTCAAAAATAGCATTTGCAACAGGAGTAAATACTATATCATCAATATAAAAATCAGACATTCCGGCTGTTGGAGGATAAATATTCATAGCATCAATTATTCTTGGACATCCGTCACCAAATGAACCTAAAGTATATTGCCATTCATAAACTAATCCGTCATTAATGTAAAATTCCGTATTATCCGTATCAAGATCAATGATAAGTTTAATATTTACCCACTCATCATGGTTAAATGTAAAAGTTGTAGCCGACTCTGCACCAGCATCAATAGCACCAACTCCCGGAGCAGTACCGTCTTTATTAAAATATACTTGAGTTGCCCAAGTACTTGAAGTACCGGCAAAATCTGCAAGTATATTAAAATAACCACACTTACTTGCAGGCACGAACATTTTCATTGTAAATTCCCATACACCGGAAGTTTTTCCGCCAAGTAAAAGTACTTGATCGTTACCATAAGTAAGACTACCAACCTTATTACCACTAACATCGGCAATAACACCATCTTCAGCTCCACCAGGAGCATTTGACCAAGTTGTCCAATAATTTCTGCCCATACCTTGAGCTTGTTGAGCCAATTTTCCGCCAACTGTATAGTCGGAAAAATTTTCAGTAACTTGCGCATTTAATCCGAAAATAATTAATGCACAAACCGTTGAAAGTAAAAGTTTTTTCATAATCAAATAATTTTCAAGTTAATAATTTATTAATTTTATCATTTTATTCATTTCAGACGTCAAAGGTATAAAATTTTTAATAAACTATTTACATTTTTATTAATTCTTTTTTACAATTTGATTATTTTTTTTACTTTTCTAAAATCATTTCCTTTTATTTCAATAAAATAAATTCCTGATTTATATTTTTCCATATTAATAATACAAAATTCAGAAGGTATTACAGACTCCAATACTTCTCCGTTTATATTGTATAACCTAATATTTTTGACTGTTATATCTGAATTATTTTCAAAATCTATATTTACATAATCAGAAACAGGATTCGGATAAACAATAATATCGGTCGTAAGATCAAAATTATTTATACCTGCATTTCCTGTTCCGTTAAAATCATCTATACAAAAATATGAGGTAATAGTAAGTCCGTATTCATTTTTCCTCGATGCGTCCAAGTCAAAGCCAACATTTACAATTTCACCGAGTACAGAAAGATCAAACCAAGTCCATTCTTCAATAATATAATGTTCATTGGGATTATCGGAACGGAAATCGGCTAAATAAAATTCTGTTGTAGTAGTTTCTCCTTCAGAATTTTCTCCTGTTGCTATAATTTTGTACCAATCGCCTTGGCCGAAGGGATCACCCATATAAGTATCTCCGTTAAGCATGGTGTAATAAGTCCAAGCGCTGTTTGTTACATAAACACCTTTAACTTGCATACTACTATTTTCAGGCATCGTTACCATTGATAATCCGCCATAAGGAGGATAAACCACTCCAAAGTTTTTTGAATCTTTATATCCGGAACCAACAACATTATAAAATTGCCCTTCAATATTATTATCCGGATCAAACTCTTTTGTTGTGTGGTTGGAAACAGCAAATCCTTCCCAATAATCCCATTCTTCAGTAAATGAATTTCCAAAGAAAAATGTTCCGGAAGTAAATCCGTCCAATGATTCGTCTCCCTGATAATGCGATTCGTTCGCAAGTTCAAAATCTTCGAATGTTGCCGTTTGGCAAAACACATTAGTTGCAAACATTAATATTGCAACAATACTTAGTAATTTTTTTGTCATGATGTAAAAATTTAGGTTAATAAAAAAATTAATTACATCATAGATTTCGGAGTAAATGAAATATTAACTGCGGGTAGGCAATCAACCGCTCTTCTTCCCGAAAGCTACGATTTAACGCTACGGCAGGTCTTCTGGCTTGTTTCCGAATTGTTCTCCTTCCCATTGAAAACTCAACAGTGGATAATGAACATTCTTAACGAAACTTACAGCTACGGGGATAGCTCCTGATTTTCACAGGATTCCCTTTTAATCATAAGAACCGTATGTCAGTTGCAAAGATAATATATTTAGAAGAAAAACGAATGATTTATTTAGATTAATGAACAAATAAAAATCGTTCATTTTTTATCTTTTTCCTATCTTTGCATTTCAAATAAAAAACCTCACAGTAATGACAGAAACAACAAAATGTTTAATAATCGGTTCGGGTCCTGCCGGTTATACAGCAGGGATTTATACCTCAAGAGCCAACCTGAAACCTATATTATATACCGGACTTCAAATGGGCGGTCAGCTTACAATTACTACTGATATCGAAAATTTCCCGGGACATCCTGAAGGTATTGCCGGACCGAAACTTATGGCTGAAATTGAAAAACAAGCAGCAAAGTTCGGAACCGATATTAGATTCGGAGCTGTAGAAAAAGTAGATTTTTCTGAAAGACCGTTCAAAGTTTATGCAGACGACGGAAAAATGATTCTTGCGGAAACTGTAATCATTGCAACAGGTGCTTCAGCAAAATACATCGGACTTGAATCGGAAAACAAATTTAAAGGTCAGGGCGTTTCTGCTTGTGCTACTTGCGACGGTTTCTTCTATAAAGGAATGGATGTTGCGGTTGTCGGAGGTGGAGATACGGCTACGGAAGAAGCAGTTTACCTTTCAACTTTGTGCAATAAAGTTTACCTCATTCATCGTCGTGATGAACTCAGAGCTTCAAAAATTATGCAAAAAAAGGTTTTTAACACTCCAAACATAGAAGTACTTTGGTCGCATACTACAAAAGAAATCCTTGGTGATGAAAACGGTGTTAACGGTGCAATACTACACAATATTAAAACAAACACTTTACATAAAATTGATATTGCCGGATTTTTTGTAGCAATCGGTCATCACCCGAATACTGAAATCTTCAGAGAATTTATCGAATGTGATAAAGACGGATATATCTGTACCGCACCGGATTCCACAAAAACAAATATTCCGGGTGTATATGCCGCCGGAGATGTTCAAGACCCTAATTACCGACAGGCAGTTACTGCCGCCGGAACAGGATGTATAGCAGCAATAGAAGTAGAAAGATTTTTGAATGAGATAGTTTAATAATCTCAGAATTGAAATTTAAATAATATAATTAAGAGAGATAAATAATAAAAAAAGATGGTCGTATTTTTCAAACATAGCAACATAATATTTGTAACTGAAATGAATCATTATCCAAATAATGAGGAAATTTCAAAACTTTCATGGCTTTTCGGTAATGCGGAATATATTGATTCCGATAGTGTAGAAGGTTTTTTTATCGGCCCAAGAAAGGAAATGATTACTCCTTGGAGTACAAATGCGGTTGAAATTACTCAAAATGCCGGAATTCACGGAATTAGTAGAATCGAAGAATTCTTCAAATATAATCCTGAAGATCCTTTTGATCCGATGTTACAAATGAAATATGAAAACCTCAATCAATTTGTTTTTAAAACAGATAGAGTGGCCGAGCCTATTATATATGTGAAAAATATTGCCGAATATAATAAGAAAGAAGGACTTGCTCTTAGCGAGGACGAAATTAATTACCTTGAAAGTCTCAGTAAATCTTTAGGCCGCGAACTTACCGACAGTGAAGTTTTCGGTTTCTCACAAATTAACTCGGAACATTGTAGACACAAAATATTTAACGGCACTTTTATTATTGACGGAAAAGAAATGCCTTCGTCATTGTTCGGACTTATCAAAAAAACTTCGAAAGAAAATCCAAACAGCATTGTTTCGGCTTATAAAGATAACGTAGCTTTTATTAAAGGTCCAATTATCGAGCAATTTGCTCCGAAAACGCATGAAACTTCAGACTATTTTGAAGTTAGCGATATTGAAACCGTTCTTTCATTAAAAGCCGAAACGCATAATTTCCCGACTACTGTTGAGCCTTTCAATGGCGCTGCTACCGGTAGCGGCGGAGAAATTCGCGATAGACTCGGCGGCGGAAAAGGTTCTTTACCTTTAGCCGGAACAGCAGTTTACATGACTTCTTACCCTCGTAACGGGAATAATAACTGGGAAAAAAATATTCCGGCCAGACATTGGCTATATCAATCGCCGGAAGACATTCTGATAAAAGCTTCTAACGGAGCCAGCGATTTCGGAAATAAATTCGGACAACCGCTGATCTGCGGAAGTGTACTCACCTTTGAACATTTTTCAAAGAATAGAAAATTCGGTTTCGACAAAGTAATTATGCTTGCCGGAGGTGTCGGATTTACAAAATCAAAAGACAGTATCAAAGCTTTACCGGAAAAAGGCGACGTAATTGTTTTGCTCGGCGGCGACAACTACAGAATAGGTATGGGTGGCGGCGCTGTTTCTTCGGTAAACACCGGCGAATATCAAAATCTTATTGAGCTTAATGCCGTTCAACGGTCTAATCCTGAAATGCAAAAACGTGTAGCCAACACTATACGCTCTTTGGTTGAAATGACTGACAATCCGATTATTTCTATTCATGACCACGGTGCCGGCGGTCATTTAAATTCTTTCTCAGAATTAGTTGAAAACAACGGCGGCATCATTTATCTTGACCAACTTCCTGTTGGCGACCCTACCCTTTCGGACAAAGAAATTATCGGAAACGAATCGCAGGAAAGAATGGGTTTAATCATTAAAAAAGAACATATTTCGTTGCTTAGAAAAATTGCCGAAAGAGAACGCTCGCCGTTCTACATAGTCGGTGAAGTTACCGATGATATGAGGTTTGTTGTTGTTGATAACCGTGACGGAGAAAAGCCGATTGATCTTTCCTTAAATGATTTCTTCGGAAATCCGCCCAAGACCATTCTTACAGATAAAAGTATAGAGATTATTACTCCTGAAGACAAAAAGTTAAATATAGAAGATTTTGATATAGACGACATTGAAGAACATTTGATGCAGGTTCTTTCAATGGAATCGGTTGCATGTAAGGATTGGCTGACTAATAAAGTTGATCGTTCAGTAGGCGGAAAAACTGCAATGCAACAATGTACCGGCGTTTTTCATCTTCCGTTAAATAATCTTGGTGCAATGGCTTTAGATTATAAAGGTAAGAAGGGAATCGCAACATCTATAGGCCACGCTCCCGTTGCTGCTCTCCTTGATCCTGCCGAAGCGTCACGATTAGCCGTTTGTGAAGCTCTCACAAATATAGTTTGGGCACCCATCAACGACGGAATTAAAGGAGTTTCACTAAGTGCAAACTGGATGTGGCCGGCAAAAGTCGAAGGTGAAAACGCACGCCTTTACAAAGCTGCCGAGGCCATCAGTAATTTCTGTATTGATCTTGGAATCAATATTCCTACCGGAAAGGATTCGCTTTCTATGACACAAAAATATCCAGATGGGGAAAACGTATTTTCACCCGGAACCGTTATCGTTTCCGCTGCAGGCGAAGTTACAGACATCAATAAAATCATTTCTCCTGTAATTAAAAATATTTCAAAATCCAAATTACTTTACATCGATTTTTCAAAATCAGAATTTAACTTGGGCGGAACTGTTTTTGCACAAACGCAAAATTCGCTCGGCAATGAAACCGCAACCACCGGCGATGCAGAATATGTAAAAAACACTTTCAATGCTATTCAAGAATTAATAAACAAAAATCTCATAATTGCTGGTCATGATGTTTCGGCAGGCGGACTAATTACAACTTTGCTTGAAATGACTTTCAGCACGGTAAATCTCGGTATTAATGCGGATTTTAATGTTTTCGAAAATGAAAACATCTACAATATTGCTTTCAGCGAAAAACCCGCGGTTGTTATTCAAATTACCGATTTGAATGAGGTTGCAAAGATTCTTTCATCTTACGGTGTTGAATTCTACAATTTCGGTGATGTTACAAAAAATGATCTTCTGACAATCAATTACAATGATGATGATATTGAATTTCAGATTTCAGATCTTAGAGATATTTGGAACAGGCCTTCATTCTTATTTAACAGCAAACAAATTGCCGGAGATCTTGCAATTCAAAGATATTTCAATATGTTTGACCAGCCCCTGATTTATAAATACGGCAAAGATTTTACAGGAAAAGCAAAAGACTACGGAATTGACTTGAATAGAAAAAGTTTCTCCGGAATTAAGGCCGCTATTATAAGAGAAAAAGGTTGTCAGTGCGACCGTGAGATGGCGTACGTGCTTTACCTCGCAGGATTTGATGTTAAGGATGTTCATGTTACTGATTTGATGAGCGGCAGGGAAACTCTTGAAGACATAAATATGATTGTTTTTGTCGGCGGGTTTTCCCATTCGGATGTTCTTGGATCAGCTAAAGGTTGGGCGGCGGCCTTTAAATATAATGACAGGGCAAGAACAACTCTTGAAAATTTCTACAAACGAAAAGATACTTTAAGTCTTGGCGTTTGCAATGGTTGTCAACTAATGATGCAACTCGAATTAATTACTCCCGAACTTGAAATTAAACCGCAAATGCTGCATAACGATTCGCATAAATTCGAATCGGCATTTATAAATGTAGATATTCACGAAAACAATTCTGTAATGCTTTCGTCGCTTTCCGGTTACAGGCTCGGAGTATGGATTGCTCACGGCGAAGGAAAATTTGATCTGGCGTTGGATAAGTCTAATTATAATATACCGGCAACATATTCTTATTCCGAATATCCCGGAAATCCTAACGGTTCCGACTATGAAGCTGCTGCTTTATGCTCTGCAGACGGAAGACATCTCGCAATAATGCCTCATTTGGAGCGCTCTTTCCTGGCATGGCAATGGCCTTACCGTACCCGCGAGAATGATGAGATAACGCCTTGGATTTTGGCATTTGTTAATGCCCGGAAGTGGATTGAAGAAAGAGTTGAGAAATGAAAATAAGTGCTTTCACAATTGTTCGAGATGCCGATAGGTTTGATTTTCAAATTGAAGAATCAATCCGTTCGGTATTACCAATCGTTGATGAATTTATTGTAAATGTCGGAAAGAGCAATGATAACACTTTACAGTTGGTGAAAAATATTGATTCCGATAAAATTCGAATCATAGAATCGGTATGGGATACCTCTAAATATGACAGAGGAGGCCAAATTTTCGCACATCAAACCAACTTAATGTTGAAGGAATGTAAAGGCGATTGGTGCATATATTTACAAGCCGACGAAGTTTTACATGAGGAAGCAATGCCTGAAATAAAATATGCTTGCAAAAAATATCTTAATGATATTTTAATAGATGGTTTCTTGTTAAGGTATGTACACATTTATGGGGATTATAAGCATTATATTCCCGCACGGCATGTTGCATATCCTAAAGAGGTGCGAATAGTAAGAAATGATAAAGATATCCACTCTTGGAGAGATGCTCAATCTTTCAGGAAAATAAAAAATTTCGATTACCAAGATTACTACAGGACAAAAGACACGCAAATGCTCAGATGTATTTTACTCGACAATGCTTTTATATTTCATTACGGTTGGTCTCGAGATCCATATAAAATGGTAAAAAAAATTATTGTTCAAAAAAGTTTGCATGATGGAATAGCTAATATAAACTATAAGGAACAACCATATCATGATTACGGAAATATCAGTTGTTTTCCCGAATTTAAAGGAAGTCACCCGAAAGTAATGGACGAAAGAATTAGAAATATGAATTGGCAAAAAGTATTATCATATTCAGGAGCCAACCCGAATATGAATAAGATTTTTCCTGTTAAATACAGAATTATCAATTTTATTGAAAGCTTTCTTCCTCATGGAAATCGATTATGGGGATTTAAAAATTATAAACAAAAAGGAATATTTAAGAACTAAATATTATTGAATGGGTATGACTGTTTGAAACTATATTAATTCTATAAATAACACGAATTTATATTTGAAAATCATTTCCAACAAAGTCAAATTAATAAACCTTAAAACTTAAGTAAATTTATATATTTCTATTGCCACAAATATATAAATTTAGAACTAAATTTCATCAATATTAAATTATAAGAAACTTATTCATCTTATCAACATTATCTACTTAATATACAAGCTTCCTTTTTTCTATTAACATTTCCATTCTTTTATATTTCCATCCAAAAAACAATTATTCAAATAAAATTCATTATTTTTGTCAATTATTATTTTTAATAAATTATTGTAATAAAACAAAACAAATGAATAAAATAGTTTTAGTTACAGGCGCTACTTCAGGATTCGGAGAAGCAATTGCGGAAATCTATGCCAAAAATAATTTCGATCTTATAATTACCGGAAGAAGGAAAGAAAGATTAGAAGATGTAAAGAAACATCTTGAACTTACTTATAAAATCAATGTCTTAGCTTTGAATTTCGACGTACGCGATAAAGATTCCGTTTTCAATGCGATAGAATCTTTACCTGAAAAATGGAAAAACATTGATATACTTATCAATAACGCCGGACTTGCACTTGGTTCATTAGGAATTCAAGACGGAGATCTTGAAGATTGGGAAACAATGATTGATACAAATATTAAGGGATTATTATATGTTACTAAAGCTGTTGTTCCGTTTATGATAAAACGAAACACCGGACATATTGTAAATATGGGTTCAACATCAAGTAAGGAAACTTATCCGGGAGGAAATGTTTACTGCGGAACGAAACATGCCGTTCAAGGCATTACAGACGGAATGCGACAGGATCTTATTCAATACGGAATTAAAGTTACGCAACTTTGTCCCGGTATGGCCGAAACGGAATTCTCCCTTGTTCGTTTCAAAGGAAACAAAGAAAAAGCAGACAATGTTTATAAGGATATAACTCCACTAACGGCGGAGGATGTTGCGCAAATAACATTTTTTGTAACATCGTCTTTAGCGTCGCATGTTGAAATACGAGACATCGTTATATCTTGTCAACAACAAGCCAACTCTTTCGTAGTTTGCAGAAATTCAAAATAATAAAATATATTAAACAATAAAATATGGAAATAAAAAGACTCTTCGATCTTCTTCCTCATTATGAGGAATCGTTCAAACCTAAAGACGATGTTCTTGCAGGTAAAGAAAACAATGAATGGAAAAAATACAACATCAAAGAATTTCGCGAAATCGTTGATAATTTGTCGTTTGCCTTTATGCAACTCGGCGTTGAAAAAAACGATAACATCGCTACAGTAACTAACAACCGTCCCGAGTGGAATTTTATCGACATGTCGGTTATGCAAGTCGGAGCTGTTCATGTTCCTATATATCCTACCATAAGCATTGAAGACTATAACCACATCTTAAATCATGCTCAAATCAAATATCTTTTTCTTTCAGGAATGGCCATGTATAAAAAACTTGAGCCAATCATCGGAAATATGGAACATTTAAAAGGTGTTTATATTTTTAATGATGAAGCAGGTTTACCGAATTGGAAGGAATTGCTTCATCTCGGTGAACAAAATCAGAACAAAGAAAAACTCGAAGAAATAAAAGCTTCCATCACAATAAATGATCCGGCAACTTTGATTTATACTTCCGGTACAACAGGAATACAAAAAGGAGTATTGCTATCTCATCTGGGAATTATAACAAACTTTATGGGCGTGCATAAAACTCCGGATTTTGGCGACGGCACCCGTGCGTTAAGTTTGTTGCCGCTTTCGCATGTTTATGAAAGAGCTTTAAACTATCTATATTTATATCTCGGAATTGCAATTTATTACGCAGAAAGCATTCCGAAATTTCAAGCCAATTGCCTTGAAATCAAACCTTACATGATGTGCTGCGTACCGCGCGTGTTGGAAAAACTATATGATGGCATCATGGCTAAAGGTCGTAAACTTAAGGGAATAAAGAAAGGAATGTTTTTCTGGGCGGTTAGAATTGCGGAAAAATATGAACTGAATGGAGCTAACGGCGCTTGGTATCAATTAAAATGGAAGATAGCTTACAAATTGGTTTTAAGCAAATGGAAAGAAGCAATCGGCGGTAATTTCAGGATTGTTGTTTCCGGCGGTTCGGCACTAAACCCCAAACTCTGCAGAATATTCCATGCGGCATTGATTCCAATATACGAAGGATACGGATTAACTGAAACTTCTCCGGTTATTGCGGTTTCTCAACCTCCACCAAAAGGTTTGAAAATAGGAACAGTTGGGCCTCCGTTACCGGGAATTGAAGTTCGCATTGCCGAAGATGGCGAGATTTTATCAAGAGGTCCTAATATCATGATAGGATATTACCGTCAATCCGAACTTAATAAAACCGTTATTGATAATGAAGGTTGGTTTCATACCGGCGATATAGGCAGATTCGATGAAGACGGTCATTTGATAATTACCGGTAGAAAGAAAGAAAATTTCAAAACATCAGGCGGAAAATGGATTGCTCCTCAACCGATAGAGAACAAACTTACCGAATCATCATTTATTGAAACTGCGGTTGTTTTAGGCGAAAATCAAAAAATGGCCGGTGCCTTAATAATTCCGAACTTCGAGCATTTAAAATCTTGGTGTCAAATTAAAGGCATTCCTTATACTACAAACGAAGAGATGATTCAAAACAAAACTATCATAGAAAGAATCCGAAAAGAAGTTGATAAAGTTAATGTAACTTTAGGCGGAACTGAAAAAATAGGTCCTATTTTGTTAATCGCCGACACTTGGAGTGTTGACACAGGTGAATTATCTGCTACTCTTAAGGTTAAGCGTAATGTCATTTTTAAAAGATATGCCGACGAAATAGAGAAAATGTTTAACTAAATCTTTGACGGCAGTGCCCATTAAAAGGATAGATTCAAAAATTTCCTTTTGGGTTTTTGTGGTTTTGAAGATTGATTTTTAATTAAAATAATTATATGGCTAAAGTTACTCGTATATTCGACATTTTAGATCATTGCGCCGAAAGGTTTTCCGAAAACAATGAAATTCTCGGCGGAAAAGAAGGAAAAGTCTGGGTAACATATTCTACTACGGAATATATTGATTATGCCAACAATGTAAGTAACGGATTGTTGGCTATGGGATTGAAAAAAGGCGATAAAGTTGCGATAATAAGCAACAGCATGCCCGAATGGAATTTCTTCGACATGGGTACGATGCAAGCCGGAATAATCAATGTCCCTATTTATCCTACAATAAGTGAATCGGAACATATTTATATCCTAAATCATAGCGATGTCGAATATGTTTTTATCAGCGGTTACGACATGTTACGAAGAATTGAAACCATTCTACCGCAATGTCCTAATATCAAGAAAGTGATCACATTAAAACCTATCGAAGGTTATGAAAGCATTTACGATATCATGGAACTGGGAAAGAACAACAAAGATTATTTCAATCTTAATTCCATAAAAACCGATATAAGCTGTGATGATATTGCTACAATTATTTATACTTCCGGAACTACCGGAACTCCGAAAGGAGTAATGCTTTCGCACAAAAATATCGTTAGTAATTTCCTTGGGGTTGTTCATATCCCTGCTTTCAAACCATACAGAAGAGCAATAAGTTATCTCCCTCTTTGTCATGTTTACGAACGAATGATTATTTACATGTATCAATACTTGGGATTGAGTCTTTTTTATGCCGAAAACATTCCCCGCATTGCAGATAACTTCAAAGAAGTCAAACCTTACATTATGTGCTCGGTTCCGCGTTTGATTGAAAAAACTTTTGATAAAATTATTAATACCGGAAAACAACTAACCGGAATTAAGCATAAATTGTTCTTTTGGGCTGTTGCTCTCGCGGAAAGATTTGAACTCAACGGTGCTAACGGATTCTTTTATGAGTTTAAACGCGCTATAGCTGATAAATTGATTTACAGTAAATGGAGACAAGCCGTAGGTGGAAATATGGGAATAATTGTTTCGGGCGGAGCTGCTATCTCAGAGAAACTCGTTAGAATTTTCACTTGCGCTAAAATCAACATTTTCCCGGGTTACGGACTTACGGAAACTTCTCCTGTAATTTCTGTTACTACTTTCAGAGATGAAGAAAGAGGATTTAATGCTGTAGGCGGAATTATGGCACAGAATCAGGTTAAGATTGCGGACGACGGTGAAATCCTGACAAAAGGTCCTTCGCTGATGGTAGGATATTACAAAGCTCCGGAACTTACTGCCGAAGTTATTGATAAAGACGGATGGTTTCACACAGGCGACCTCGGAAGGTTGGAAAAAGACGGTAAACTTCTGATTATCACAGGAAGAAAAAAATCTCTTTTCAAAAATTCTTTCGGTAAATATATTAATCCCGATTATGTAGAAAACTACATCAAAGAATCACAACTAATTGATAATGCAATGGTTGTCGGAGAGAATCAAAAATACTGCGCCGCTCTTATCGTTCCTGATTTTATGAATCTACAAAGCTGGTGTAAATCTCAAAACCTGCATTTTAATTCTGTTGAAGAAATGGTTACATCCAAACAAGTAATAGAAAAGTACAGGAAAGATCTTCTTGAATTGAATAAAGGACTAAGTTCTACCGAAAAAATAAGCAATTTTGTTCTGCTTCCGACCGAATGGACGGTAGATTCCGGAGAACTCTCTGCAGCATTGAAAGTGAAAAGACATTTTGTTGCAAATAAATATAAAGACGAAATCAGCAATTTGTTTACGTAACACAAGACGCGTTTTAATACTTACTTTTAATGGAGATTAAGAAAAAGAAGAGGGTTATTATTTCCGTAATCAACGATCTTGTTACAGATCAGCGGGTTCATAAAGTTGCTACAAGTTTGCACAACAATGGTTACGAAGTTCTGCTTATTGGTAGGATTATGCAGTACACTTATGCTCCTGTAAAAAGAGAATATGCTACAAAACGATTCAAAATATTATTTAAACGGAAAGCAATATTTTATATTAGTTACAATATCAGGCTTTTCTTATATCTGCTTTTTGTTCGTGCCGATATTTTTCTTTCCAATGATACGGATACATTGCTTGCAAACTATTATGCCGCCAAAATAAGAAGGAAAAAATTAGTTTTCGACGCACACGAAATGTTCCCCGAATTACCTGAACTCGTAGGAAGGAAAAGAGTACGGAAAGTTTGGGAAACAATTGAGAATCATTTGTTCCCAAAATTAAAATATTCATATACGGTTTGTCAGCCCATAGCCGACATCTACAAGGAAATGTTCGGAATTAACATGCAAGTTATCCGTAACGTTCCTATTACAAAACCATATATTAAAAGACAAAATGAAAAGCACGATAAATTTATCCTTCTTTATCAAGGCGCAATTAATATAGGAAGAGGTTTGGATAGGATGATAGACGCTATGCAATATATTGATAATATGGTGTTTTATATTGCCGGCGACGGCGATATTGTTCTTGAAATGAAGAAGTATGTTGAGGATAGAAAATTAAACGAGAAAGTCGAATTTCTTGGAAGGATTCCGTTTGAGGAACTTGCCGAAATTACGTCTTCCGCCGATTTGGGTATCAGTTTATTAGATAATCTCGGATTAAATTATTATTATTCTTTGCCGAATAGAATATTCGATTTTGCACATGCTGGCGTTCCGGTTTTAGCTACCGATTTTCCCGAAATACACAATATCCTAACGGAATATTCAATCGGAGAATTAATTACTGACGAAAGTCCTGAAGCATTGGCAAATTCAATTAAGGAAGCCATTGAAAAATGGACGAAAATGGATCCTGATACAAGGAACAACATCTTCTTTCGGGCGAGGAAGGAACTTTGCTGGGAGCAGGAAGAAAAGAAACTGATAGAGATCTTCGAAAGTTAAAAGGCTCTCGGAGTTAACGCATATCTAAATGTTTACCAACATCTTAATCTCCTTTATAGATTCGGAATACAATATTTTTTAAAATCTATTTGTGAAAAATTCGTATTTTTGTCAAAAATTTACATAAAACCCGGAATTAATTTTTTGTTTGTTATATTAATTCAGGGTATTAATTCTGATGAACAACCTTAAACTAAAACATACACTTAACTTTATACTATTATTATTTTTGTCAATATCACAGTCATTGGCAAGTAATCCTTTTCTGCCTATGATAGGTAAATCTTACGGGGAATATGCAATGGCTATGAAACGTATTCATTATGAGTTAGATATTATTGAACAGGAGCAAGCCTACAACTTGATGACATATATGGATGAAGCGGTTAAATTGGCAAAAAACAGTCATTGGGAATTAGAAGCAAAAATACTACATATAACTTACAACTTTCGCACAAAAACTCGTCTGGCCCCGGATAATACCTATACTATTGAAGATGTGATAAGAGATTACAAAACTATATACGATGAAGCTGAAAAGGAAGGAGATAATATTATCCGATTAAGGTCATTACGTGCACTTATGAATGCTTATTATGTCTTTGTAAAAGATTATGATCTTACTTTTGAAACTGCAAAAATACTTGAAAAAGAATTGGGTTCCATTTCCTCGAAAGAATTACCGGATAAACTTTATACATATTGCGAGATAGCCGGAATGCATTTTAAATTCCGTAATTACACAGAAGCCGAATTATTCTACAATAAGATAATTGAGGATACTGAGGCAAACCATTGTTCTTTACTGGAACCTGCTTTTAACGGATTAGGGCTGATTTGCCGTTATTATTATGATGATCTTGAAACTTCCGATATGTATTTTTATCGAATGCTGGATGTTACTAAACATGAAGAGACACACAACGACCACCATTTGGCTTGGAAAGGAGTTGCGAAAGGAAATATCGGGGTGAATTTATTTCTTCGCAAAAAATATGAAGAAGCTATCCCTTTGTTGAAATTTGCTCAAGAGCAATTGGCTCAATTTATGGATTATTCATTTGCTTTCAGCACGGCCGTAACATTGGCCGATATATTTCTGAAACAAAATAAAATTGCAGAAGCAAAAGAATATATTGATCTGGCCACTGAATATATAAATAATACGCATCCCCAAAAATCACATTCAAAATTATATCCGATATTAGCTAAATATTATATTATAACCCAGAATGACCATTTGGCGATGACATATAAGGATTCTGCATTTATTGCTCAGAAAGAGGAATATGAAGAATATAATGCATTGAAATTATTATATGTAGAACAAAGAAATTGGAATTTGGAGCAAAAAGCAAAGGAAGATGAACTGAATGCCGAGCATCTTCGCGCCGTTAATTACAGAAAATTAGCAATAACTATAGGAATAGGAACCCTGATAGTTATAATATTGTTTTTGATTATCTTTATTTCATATCGTAAAAAAAATAATACTTACCGTGCATTGGTAAAGAATAATAAAGAATGGGCTCGTTCACGAACTCCCAAAACAGAACCAAATAATACCGACACAAATATTTTAAATAAACCTACATCTGCGGAACTCGAGTTTATGAAACAAATTCAAACAATGATTGAAGAGGAAAAACTATATACTAATCCTGAGTTTGATTTATCAAGCTTAGCCGACAAATTAAACACAAACCGTACCTATTTATCGGCAATAATAAACCATTGCACGGGAAAAAGTTTCACAAACTTTATTAATGATTATCGAATAAGTGAAGCTATACAAATTATATCGTCTCCTGCGAAAATTCTTCCAACTATAGATGAAATAGCCTACAGAGCAGGGTTTAATGATCGAAAAAGCCTCTATAGAGTCTTTAAAAAAGTTACAGGATTAACTCCTTCCGAATTCAGAGCTAACGTAAATAAGGAATCTGCAGACTAATCTTACTTCCATTCTATTGATAAGAGTATTTCATCGACCTGAATTATATTTTATCTATATAAATTCATCATTAAATTATTGCTGATGCTTCTAAAATGAGTATTTATTTGGTCGCAATTGATCAATTGCGACCAAATAAATATTTGCAAATTATATTTTTGCACTGCGAGTTTACTCCCTCCGAAGAAACATGAAAGAATCAATTCATATAGGCAGCATAATACGTGATAAGTTAAAAGAAGACGGCAGAGCGGCATCCTGGTTAGCAAAAAAATTGAATTGCAACAGAACCAATATATATAAAATATTTGATAAATCCGATATCAACACAGACCAGCTACTTATGATCTCAAAAATATTAGATCATGATTTTTTTTCATATTATTCTAAAAGATTAAATAATGAACCGAATGGGGAAGATAATAATATCAAACATTTTCACTAACAGAAATGATAATGGAATAGAAATTTCTTTTTACAATAATAAATTATTGATTTTTATATCTTAGGGATAGTATTTATTAACAAAAATAGGTAAGTTTATAAGTGATAATCAACAAAAAGGTTGTATCAAAATTCTTTCCGACTTAAAGGAAAACCATGATACAACCTTCTATTATCAGCAATAAATGCGCATCAATAGATATCAATAATTTTTTACCTTTTCTCTCAAACGGTTTTCTGTGCTCAGTTTGTCGATTACCAGCTTAATAACTTCATCTAATTCGCTGCCTTCTGCATAATTAGCAGGAGCAATATAATCTACGCGATTTTGCTTGATTAGATCCAGACATTGGTCTTTGAGAGTTTTTCCCGTTAAAGGAGATATTTTATTAGAAGGATTATAAACAGCAATGGCGGTTCCCCGTTGATATTTTATCATCTTCATTGCCGGCACATCGGTTTCTCCGTCGCCGATATAAACCATATTCGTAAATGGAATTGCCCTGTCTTCATAGGGCACGTATTTATTTATAATAGTATTATCGTAAGAATTGTTAACTCCCTTATTTATTCTATACAAATACTGCGTTTTGTTGGTGTAATTAATTGCTAAAGCCGGCCATTCCGCAATTCCATCTTTATTATATTTGAATCCTGAAGCAAAAATGTTTTTAAAATGTTTGGCGATAATGGTTCCGGATACAAATTCTCTCAATCCCGAAGAAATAATGTGATGTTCGATGATAATATTCCTTTCGCCGGCGTATTTATTAATTCTATCAAAATAAGTTTCTACTCCTTTGAAAAATTTAATTGATTTGCCGTAATTTGTGAAGGATTCTTTCTTAATTGATATTTGATTCTCTTCCGCCTTCTCGAGCATAAGCTCCATATAAGCAAGAATTTCATCCATATCATTATCTTTAGCCTTTTTATTAGCTTCTTCCCAAAACTCATGATTACCGATACCCAGTTCCGGAATAAACTTATGTTCCTGCATATTTCCCGGTGCCAAAGTACCGTCAAAATCATATGCAAAGGCTATTTTAAATTTTTCTTCCATATACAGTCTTATTTGCTTTGAATTTTAATATTGTTGTTTATCTGTTTAATTGCCATTAATGTTTCGGCAATTGGATGTGTATAAATTTGTCTTATCAGCAAACTAATTATCCATCTCTTTTATGAAAATATACTTCAAAAATCATTTACAGACAAATTCTTATCCCAAATTACTTTCATTTTATATGTATCTTCCACAACTTGTATATAGGCATTAAGAGGGATTAATCCTACAGAAATTCTTAATTCATCAACTTTTTCAGTATCTTCAATAGGCCAAATATAAATTACATTTTCCTTACCGTCATTTTTTATTTCACTTTTGGTTTGAGTTCCATACTTCTGCGGTTTATTTCTTCTCATTAATATCCGATCTTCAAGAGTAGCTGCATTTGACTTTTGAATAACACCTTGATCAGCTTTTTCTTTTATTAAATTAAAATATTTCTCTGAATATGAATTATCCCCATGATCAATCACTAGAAAAATAGCTGTATTTGCACTATCAGATAAATTGTCCGGCCAACCGTATGTATCCAATAAATCGGATACATACATTTGATTAATAGCATCTATTGAATCCATTTCATGTTGTATTGAAATTAACTCTATTGAAGGGTTTTGCATCATTTCAATAAACCTAATTCTAACCTGTTGATCATCATTATAAATTTTGCATAACTTAATATCAATATCTTTTAAATCACATGATTGAGCAAATAAATTATTTGGACTAAGAAACAATAAATTTACCGACAGAATTAACAAGAACTTCTTAATATTCCACATATTTCAAATTATTTACTTTAGATATACTATATTTGAAAATATATTTTCTACAACATCGAAATACATACTATTCTTCTTTGATGCTTTTTCCCTAATCCACCATCGGATTTAAAAACCTATTTCCGTTACTGCTGACAACATTATTATTTTTATCTATTATAACGCTGTCAATGTTTTCCGATGAAGGGAAGGCATCTTCTAAAACAACATTTTTTCTGATATATGCAGGTTCGTTACAGAGTTTGTCCGTTTCTTCCATTGAAAGCGGTTGACTAAGTTCACGCAATGAATTCAGCATGTTTTCTCTTTTCACTGAGAAATCTTTTACAAGTTCTTTATTAATACTTGCACCGGAATCTGTAACAACCACAGTTTCTTTCTTAGACGGAAACAACTCATATTTATTGACCAGTTCACCGTCATCTTCAGTTTCAGATTTAATATCTTCAACTTTCGATGAGATTAATGTATGGATTACCGGACTTTCATTACCTACATCATTATTGTTTTTATTTTGTTTTTTATATGGGGCATTATCGTTCGGGGTAATACTGTCGTCATCTTCCAGTTTATGTCTTACCAACGGCAAATCATTAGCAGCAACACCAGTAGCAATAATACTTACCGATACATTTTCACCTAACGATTCGTCGGAAGTATAACCCATGAAAATATCAACCTGATGACCGGCCTCATCATAAACAAATGAGCAGATTTCATCAATTTCATCATGTGTAAGCTCGTTACTACCTGATGTAATATGTAATAATATTTTCTGTGAACCTTTGATGTCATTATCGTTCAGTAGCGGAGACTTAATAGCCTCTTTGATAACTCTTTCGGCACGATTTTCTCCTGAAGCTTCACCATATCCCATAATAGCAGTTTTGCTGTCTTTAAGAACGGTTTTAACATCTTCAAAATCTACATTAATATACCCCGGAAGAGTAATAATTTCGGCAATCCTTTTAGCAGCCGTCCACATTACTTGGTCGGCACTAGCCATAACCTGTCTGAATCCCATATTTCCGTATAATTCCCTTAATTTATTATTATTAATAATAATAAGAGAATCAACACATCTTCTTAGTTCTTCAATTCCGTTTGCAGCAAGCAATTGGCGTCTTCTTCCTTCAAACTCATAAGGAATAGTAACAATACCAACTGTTAAAATGTTATGTTGACGTGCAAGGTCGGCAATAACTGGAGCAGCACCGGTACCTGTTCCGCCGCCCATACCTGCAATAATAAATAACATTTTAGTATTCGGGACAATACTGTTAACAATCACGTCGGCTTTCTCAATAGCAGCCTCACGCGCTATTTCAGGAATAGAACCCGCACCTAAACCGGAATGCCCGATCTGTATCTTGTTTGTAATTGGGCTCAATTCCAAAGCCTGATTATCAGTGTTGCAAACAATAAAATCAACACCTGCAATTCCTTGATTATACATGTGGTTAACGGCATTTCCGCCACCACCACCTACACCGATTACTTTAATTATGGATGAGAGTTGAATCGGCAAATCGAAACCTAAATCAATATTCATTTTATTTTATTTTTAAATTATATATTATCTTTAATTATTTTATCAAAAAATCCGAAGAAACTATTGCCTTTGCCATTGTTGTTTTTATTACCTGCTTTTGTACCAGTAGTTTTTTCTTCAAGATTATCAAGTGCGAGCTTTACAAGTCCGACCGAAGTAGCATATATCGGGCTGTGTAATTCTTTATCGGAATGTGCGGAGAGATGTTCGTTCGGATAACCTATTCGTGTGTCCATCCCGGTAATGAACTCCGTAAGTTGAACAACATGGTTAAGCAATGAACCGCCGCCGGTAATTACTATTCCTGCTATTAATTTTTTCTGATAACCCGAACTTTTTATTTGAAGATAAACTTGTTCAAGAATTTCCTCCATTC
The DNA here is from genome assembly GCA_031276035.1 of Bacteroidales bacterium. NCBI lineage: Bacteria > Pseudomonadati > Bacteroidota > Bacteroidia > Bacteroidales > Bacteroidales bacterium. The sequence goes on from JAISNV010000012.1 coordinate 29,391, forward strand.
GCGCTTGAATAATAGACGCTAAATTCTTCAGTTTAATTTCTTTCGGTTCCCTGCCGCGTAATCCGGGAATTGAAACAATATCATTTTTATGTTCAGTAGCTAAGGCAGAGCCGAATTTTATTTTCAAATCCTCGGCATATTTTTTTATTATTGTACACCCTTCTCTGATGTCTTCGGTAATAATTTCGCCGCCAAAAGGAATAACTGCAGTATGTCTCAAAACATTTTCCTGAAATATTGCAACATCGGTAGTACCGCCGCCGATATCTACAAGAACAACGCCGGCTTCTTTCTCTTCTTCACTTAGAACAGCCTCCGCAGAAGCAATAGGTTCCAAAGCTAACGACTTCAACTCCAAACCCGCTCTTTGAATACATTTGACAATATTTTTTACCGAAGTTGTTTGCGCAGTGATAATATGGAAATTAGATTCGATGGATTTTCCTGCCATGCCAACCGGATTAATAATTCCCGATTCACCGTCGACAGTATATTCCTGAGGAACTACATCAATAATTTCATCACCCGGATCAACGGCAATATTGCGCATACTTTCTGCCATCTTGCGAATATCTTCCGCACTGATTTCATCGTCGGCATTGGCTCTGATTGTCGAACCTCTATGCTGGATACTTTTGATAAACTGGCCTGCAATACCGACATGAACTTCCTTGATATCTACATCAGAATCATCTTCGGCTTTCTTCACGGCTTTTTTAATTGATTCTACGGTTTGGTCTATGTTAGCTACCACACCTCTCTTAACACCGACAGATTCAACTGTGCCATGACCTAAAACTTCGATCTTTCCTTCTTCGTCTTCTCTACCAACTACAACGGCAATTTTTGTTGTACCGATATCAAGACCTACTATTATCTCCGACTTTGCCATAATACTTATTTTTTTATTGCTACTATCTGATTTTTATAATTTAAATTCAATTCTCTATACGCTTCTACTTTTTCGCCGACAGCTTCAAGGAAATATCTAAGATTATCGGATTTTTCCTCCAAATCAACAATCTCTCCAATAGATACGGGTTGTTCTATATAATTTGTCGACAACAAATGACGTTTGTTTTTATCAATAAATATCGATTCTGTTATTGCTTTAAAAAATTTATCTTCTTCAATAAAGTTAATCAGCATATACGTTTCATCAGTAATATTACCGCTAACAATAATCAATTCTTCACCGTAATACGGCGATTTTATCAATTCTCCCCTATCGGTAAGAAACTTTATATCCGATTTTGAAAGATAAACTTTAGCAACCGGGTTTTTCTGAATAACTTCAATTAATAAAGCTCCCGTTACACCGCAGGAAATATACACAGTATCAACGGCTTCCAATCTATATAGTTTATCAAGAATCAACTGATGATCCAAAAGCTTAATATTTCTTCCTGTAAACTCATCAATTTCACCACTCAAGAATTCCATTAAGAGTGTATCAATCAGCATTAACCTGTTTTCCTGTGCAACAACTTCGAGCTTAACATCAGAAATATTTCTGTTATTATACTTATGTGAATAAATAAATAATACGACAATAACAAATACGGTAAATGCTATTGATAAAATCCTTATCATTATATTTTTAAACTTTGCCATATTTATTTATCAATTGATCATTAATAACCTTAACCATTTTATCTATATCGCCGGCACCAATCGTTACAAATATCTCAAAATCACTATTTCCAACAATCTCAGCAACCTGCGATTTATCAATGACTACTACATCTTCCGAAATCTTCTCCGCGAGAGCTTTAGAAGTAATTCCTTCTATCGAAAGTTCGCGTGCGGGATATATATCCAAAAGATAAAGTTTTTCAAAACGTGCTAATTCTTCTGCCAATTCATCCATAAAATCACGCGTACGCGAATAAAGATGCGGTTGAAAAAAAGCACATATCTTTTTTCCGGGAAAAACCTCATCCAAAGCATCTTTCAAACTTGCTATTTCTGTCGGATGATGAGCATAATCGTCAATATATACAATTCCATTATTTTCATATACGACGTCAAACCTTCTTACAACGCCTTGATAATTACGCATTGCATCTTCGATTTGCTTATCGGAAATATTCATTTTATGAGCCAGAACATATGCCGCACAGAAATTTGAAATATTATGTTTACCATAAACAGGTAATTTCTCAAACATAATTTGTTTTCCGTCGGCATTCATAATTATTTTAGCAGAATTCATTACGATCTTTGCCCGACTATTTTCATACTCATAAAACTCAACCTGATATTTTGCGCCGTCATTTATTCCAAAAGTTGTGTGTGCGTTGAAATATTGATTACAATTTTTATTTATGATTCTATTGTTTTCATCGGCATTTTCAAGAAATTCACGATACGATTCAATCATTGATTCGAAATTGTTATAAACATCAAGATGATCGGGATCGGCTGCATTGACAAGTGCAATATCCGGATTTAATTTCAAGAAAGAACGATCAAATTCATCCGCCTCAACTATTGCAATATCAGCATTCGGGGAATCTATTAAATTTCCTTTGATATTCTTACTGATACCGCCGATAAATGCGGTAACCGGAATATTATTGTAATTGAAAATGTGCGAAATCATTGAAGTAATTGTTGTCTTACCATGAGTTCCTGCTATTGCTATGCAATACTTTTCATCGGTAATTAATTGTAATACTTCCGACCTTTTCAAAACATTTTCAAAATTTTCTTTTGCAAATTGCAATTCTATACTATTATCAGGAATTGCAGGAGTGTAAATTACCAAGTCGGTATCATCAATAATATGATTTGTATTTTCTTCAAAATAAACATCAATCCCCAACTTAAAAAGTAAATCAGTGGTTATTGAAGGACATCTGTCGTAGCCGGCAACGTAACAATTACGGTTATGGAAATATTGCGCCAGAGCACTCATTCCTATCCCGCCGATGCCTATCAAATAAACCGATTTTATGTCTTTCAAATTAATCACTTCTATTTTAAATTTACATTATCAATAACTTCAACTATCCTATTTACAGAATCTGTAATTGCCAAGCTTTTTATATTCGTTTTTAATTTATTTAATTCTTCCTTATTATTTAAGAGATTTTCAATTGCAGGAAGAAGTTCATCACTAACCTTAGTATTTTCAACCAGAATCGCCGCATTTTTACTTACAAGCGACATTGCGTTTATCATCTGATGATTTTCGGCAGCAGTGGGCAAAGGCACTAATATTGACGGCAATCCGACCGCACAAAGTTCCGAAATAGCCAAAGCTCCTGCTCTGGATACAACTATGTCGGCAACTGAGTAAGCATAATCCATCTTCTTAATAAAATCATAACAAAAAACATTTTCAACTTTGTTTTTTTCTATTGCCGATTTTGCGGTTTCGTAAAATAAAGTACCGGTTTGCCAGATAAAATTCGCTTTAGACTTAGAAAGTAAATTTATATTGTTTGCGAGCGTTTCATTGATGGCTTTTGCGCCCTGACTTCCGCCGACGATAAGTACAACAGGCTTGTCGTCTTTTATATTAAAATATTCGAAAGCTACAGAGTCTTTTAGTTTGATATTAACAATTTCTTCTCTGATAGGATTTCCTGTTTTCACAATTTTATTTTTGGGAAAATATTTTTCCAGTCCGTCGTAAGCAACACAGATAGCTTTAGCTTTCTTCGCCATCATCTTATTTGTCTTACCCGGCAATGAATTTTGTTCTTGAATAACAATATTGATATTAAGCGATTTCGCGGCTTGAAGCACTGCACCGCTGGCATATCCGCCAACACCAATCACAACAGAAGGTTTAAATTGTTTCAGCAATTTCTTCGACTGAGAAACACATTTGATAAATTTAAACATCAGAGGAATATTACTCAAAACAGATTTACGATTCATTCCCGTAATATTCAGTCCGATAATATCATAACCGGCCTGAGGAACTTTTTCCATTTCCATTTTACCATTTGCACCAACAAATAGAATGTCGGCATCAGGATGTTTTGCTTTGATGCCGTTGGCAATGGCAATCGCCGGAAAGATATGTCCTCCGGTACCACCACCACTGATTATGTATTTATGCTTGCTCATGATAATTTATTATTTGAAGGTAAATTTCTTACGGCAACACTCTGAATGATTCCGGCAGCCAAACACATACTTAATAATGAGCTGCCGCCTTTACTTACAAAAGGCAATTGCTGTCCGGTTTCCGGCGCAATTCCTATACAAACTAAAATGTGAACTGCGGCCTGAAGCATTATTAATATTCCTAAACTGAATACCAAGTATTTTCCGAATAAATCGTTTGTAGATAAAACTACTTTGGCTATTCTCAACATAAGAGCAACGTAAACGAAGATTATGAACGTACCGAGTAAAATTCCGCCTTCTTCTACAAAAGCGCTGAAAACAAAATCGGACTCGATATTCATCAAAAATTCCTTCACCTTTCCGTCACCAAAGAACGTTCCGAACAAACCGCCTCTGCCGATGGCATTTGCCGGATCGTTAACTAATAATTCAAAATTAAATAAGCTTCTTATTCTTTGAAGCCAGGTAGCGGTTCTTCCGCCGAAAAACAAAGCATATATCAAAATAAATAATATTCCCGCACCCAGAATTGCCCAGATATATTGTTTTTTTATTGGTGTAATTAAAAGCAATAAGAAAACCGCCGCCATCATAATTAATGTTGACGATAAGCCTTGTCTTTCCAGACAAATTGCACCTACCACTCCAACGGGAAGAAGTATATATAAAATGAAATCTTTCCATGATGAATTGATTTCTTTTATCTTATCATTACATACAAAACATAAATATATCAACATAAAAGCTTTTGCAAACTCAACCGGCTGAATACTAACCGGCCCCAACCTCAACGTTCTTACAGCTTTTGCGGCACCAACTCCCAACGGCGTGTACAATAAAATAATAGACAACAGGGAAAATGCACAGGCAACCAACATAAAAACTTTGAAATTCTTACTTTGGTAATTGATATGTTCAAACCCGATGATTATTATTAATCCGAGAACAACAAAAACCAAATGCTCCAGCATTACTTTTCCTACCCCAACTGTTTTCGGATAAGTTGTAAGCACGCCGATGAATGATAATAAAAGTAATATTACCAATGCAGCATAAATTCCTTTGTCGCCTCTAATTAATTTAACCATGATTATACTTTGTTTACAGCTTTTTTAAATGAAATACCTTTCTCGTTAAAAGATTCATAATTATTATCGGGGCAAGCCGGCGACAATAAAATCACATCACCGCGAATACTATTGTCAAATGCTTTGAGTACAGAATCTTCCATAGAATTTCCAACAATAATTTTATCAACCAAACCTTGAAAATTATCTAAAATACTATCAATATTATCACCCATATAAACAATACATTTCACTTTATTTCTAACCAAATCAGACAATTTTGAATAATCACAATTCATATCATTTCCGCCGGTTATCCATATTACCGGTTTAATCATATCCTCCAATGCATACCAGGTAGAATTAATATTTTCCGCTTTTGCATCATCAACAAAATCAACATTCTGAATAGAAGCTACAAACTGCAAGCGATGATCTCTATTAAAATAATTTTGAAATGAATTTCTTAAGTTTTCATTTCTAATATCCACAATATTAGTAGTTACAGACGACGCTAATGAGTCGTGTACTTTCATTCTTCCTTGTTGAGCTAATTTTTCAAAATGCATAATAAATCTTTTCAATTATCTGATTTTTAAAGTAACAACAGTTAATACCGCTAACATAATTCCAATGATAAAAAATCTCATCACAATTTTTTGTTCTGGATATTTTTTTTGTTGGAAATGATGATGTATAGGCGACATTAGGAAAACCCTCCGACCTGTGCCGAAACGTTTTTTAGTATATTTAAACCATGTGGTCTGAATAATCACAGAAAGTCCCTCTATTAGAAAGATACCGCAAAGCAAGGGCAAAAGAAGTTCTTTTCTGACAAGAATAGCGAAAACCGCTATTGTTCCGCCAATGGAAAGACTTCCTGTATCGCCCATGAATACTTGAGCCGGATGAGTGTTATACCAGAGGAAACCTATACACGCCCCGACAAAGGCCGCAATAAAGATCGTCAGCTCGCCGACTTGCGGAATCATCATTATATTCAAATAATCGGCAAAAACCGCATTACCTGAAACCCAGGCAAAAATACCGAGTGTAGCGCCGATAATAGCCGATGTTCCTGTTGCCAAGCCGTCTATTCCGTCCGTCAGATTTGCACAATTGGAAACAGCAACAACAATGAGAATCACAATCGGAATAAAAATTATCCACGCCCATTTATACCTGCTGTCTTTATCAACAAACCACAATATATTTTCATAATCAAGTTCATTATTTTTTATAAAAGGAATTGTTGTTGTAATTTCCTTCTTAGGTTCGGAAAACGAATAAGTTTTGGAACTGCTTTCAACGCCTGTGGAATCAATTTTAGTAATAACTTCGGAATTAGCAACAACATGTTCCTTGACAACTATATCGGGATGACAATAAACAACAACTCCAACAAAAACACCTAACAATACTTGTCCGAAAACTTTAAATCTTCCGGCTAAGCCTTTTTTATCCTTTCTGAAAACTTTTATATAATCGTCAAGAAAACCGATAATACCTAACCAAATAATAGTAACCAACATTACAATAATATAAATATTTTCGAGTTTTGCAAAAAGCAGGACGGGAACAACAGTTGCAAGTATAATTATTAATCCTCCCATTGTTGGTGTTCCTTCTTTTTCTTTTTGTCCGGGAAGATTAAGATCTCTAACAGTTTCGCCGACTTGTTTTCTTCTAAGGAAATTTATAATATATTTTCCGAAGATCATGGAAATGATTAAAGACGTAATTACCGCTGCACCAGCTCTGAATGAGATGTATTCAAACACACCGGCACCCGGAAAATCGAAAACTCTGTCTAAGTATTTGGCTAAATAATAAAGCATACTAATTTAATATTTCATTAATAATTTCCACATCATCAAAATGATGTTTTACTCCATTAATTTCTTGATAATTTTCATGGCCTTTACCGGCAACAATTAAAATATCTTCTTTATTCATCATACGAACCGCCGACTCAATCGCTTCTTTTCTATCGGTAATCGTAATTACTTTCTTACTATTTTCTAATTTCACTCCGGATAAAATATCCTTAATAATTTCCTTAGGATTTTCTGTACGCGGATTATCAGATGTTATTATTGCAATATCAGCGTATTGAGAAACAATATCTCCCATAATCGGGCGTTTGCTTTTATCTCTGTCTCCACCGGCACCGAAAACACAGATTATTCTTTCCAAGTTTGGTAAACCTGTAACCGAAGTCAAAATATTTTGTAATGCATCCGGCGTATGAGCGTAATCAACAATTATAGATTTGTTTTCTTTGTTCGGAATTAATTGAAATCTTCCCTTAGCACCTGAAATATTGCTTATTGCAGCTCTCAATTCATCTTCAACAACACCGCAGAGAATGGCTACGGCATACGCTGCTAAATAATTATACACATTAAACTTAGCAGGTAAAGGAAAGAAAACTTCTTTGCCATTAATAATAACATCGCTACCTTCACTATGCATCTCAATAATCTTCGCATGGAAATCGGCAATATTATTTATTCCGTAAGTATAAACTTTGGCTTTGGTATTTTCAACCATCGTCAAACCGTTCTTATCATCAATATTTGTCAGAGCAAAAGCATCTGAAGGTAAAATATTGAAGAACATTTTTTTTGCGGCAATATAATTCACAAAAGTTTTGTGATAATCGAGATGATCATGAGTAATATTTGTGAATATGCCGCCTTTGAATCTTAATCCGCTGATTCTTTGTTGATGTGCGGCATGTGAACTTACTTCCATAAAACAATATTCACAACCTTGATCCGCCATTTTAGCCAGATTTTCATTTAAGCTGATCGGATCAGGCGTTGTGTGGGTTGCTTCAAATTCCTTTTCACCTATTTTAATACATACCGTAGAAATCAATCCGCAATAATAACCCAAATACGTGAAAAGATTATATAATAAGGTAGCTGTAGTAGTTTTTCCGTTTGTACCCGTAATACCTATTAAATTAATTTTTTCCGAAGGATTATCGTAAAAGTTTGAAGCAATGATTCCTGCTGCTTTTGCACTGTCATTCACACGGATATAGCAAGCTTTTTCACTTATAATTTCCGGTAATTCTTCACAAACAATAACTTTAGCACCCGACTCTATTGCCTTATCTATATAATGATGCCCGTTAGTATTATAACCGTTAATAGAGATGAACATTGAATCTTCAATAGCTTTTCTTGAGTCGATATATACCGATGATATAATGGTCGGCATATTGCCGATCATTTCTCTTATCTTAATATTTTTCAATATCTTACTCATTATTATTCAAGTTTGCTATTTTACTCCACACAGTTGAAGTAGAATTATCAATTATTATTCTTTCAAAAAACCTGTTATCTGTTGCGGCAATTTTATCTGCAATTTCACGAGCAACCGGAGCTGCAACAGTAGAAGCATAATATCCGCCTTGCGGTTCACTGATTAACACATAAATTGTGTACATTGGATTTTCCGAAGGGAAAAATCCGGCAAAACTTGCATTATATCCGGTTTTTTGATTTCCGACATTATATTGTGCCGTACCTGTTTTCCCGGCAAAATTATAATGAGCTGTTTTGAATGCGAACTTCCCTGTTCCTTCATGAGCAGCCTCAGTTAATATTTCACGCGCTTTTTCAGCAACTTCAGGTGAGCAAATGGTATCAACAATAGTTGTTGGAAATCTTTCGGCTTTATATGATTTATTTTCCGAAATACCAGTAACAAGTCTGGGTTTCATATAAACTCCTTTATTTGCAATTGCATTATAAAATGTTGCCATTTGCAAAGGTGTTATTTCAACTTCGTAACCATAAGCAATTTGAACTAAACTAACTTTCCACCATTCTTTATGCCTTATTGTAGTTTTAGTATCTTTAAGGAAAGCTTTACCCTCACCCTCGATCTCAATTCCGGTTATTTCACCAATATGCAACTTTCTAAGTCCGTCTATAAATTTTTGTTGATTTTTTTCATAAAGATCCCAAATAATCATACAAGTTCCGATATTCGATGATTCGGAAAAGATTTCGGCAGGAGTTTCAAAAGCATTAGCCGGTTTATGAGAATCTACAATAACTCTCGGACCTACTTTCTTTCTGTCAGAGGTTCCGAGTTCATATTTTTTATTCCAGTCTAAAAGTCCATCATTCATTGCAACCAAATAAGAAGCTAATTTGAATACAGAACCCGGTTCGTAGACATGTTTAACAGCAATGTTTTCGGAATGCAGATAAGCATCTCCGCTTTTTACCAAACTAACCATAGCTTTTATATCGCCTGTTGCAACATCCATTACGATAACACATCCTCGTTTTCCTTGACTTTTTTTCATTTGCTTCAGCAAAGCCGAATAAGCAAATTCGGATATTTCATAATTAAGCGTCGATTGAATATTCCTTCCGTCAGCAGGAATAAAATCTTCTCCTATTTTCACCGGTTTATAACTCCTTGCCGTTCTTACAATTTCGAACTCCTTAACATCACCCATTAATTCCTTTCTATAAGTATAAACAAGTCCTTGTTTACGAATCGTATCACCGAAATCATCCTGTCCCAAAGTTCTTCCCGTAACACTTTTATTGAGAAAATCAACTCTGAAACTTTCTTCCATAAGAAATCCGCCCGAAAACTGCGGTAAATTAAAAAACGGAAAAGTTCTCATCAGGTCAATATCATCAAAAGAATTTCCTTTACTTATCAAATTATAAGTCGATTTCTTATTATAAGCCGTATTAATTTTTGTTTTATATGATTTTCCGTTATTTTTACTTTTAAAATTAGCATCCATATAATATGTTAAGCTATCTGTACTATTGAATTTCAACAGGTTTTGATATTTTAATATATTGTTGGTATTCGGGTTATCACTTTCCATTTCATTTTTCAGATATTTTTGTACTCTGAGGGTATATCTGTTTGCGACTTCCGTATCCCAGGCAACTTTAAAAGTAGGTGAATAATAAGCTATATATGCGCCTTTATCATCAAGAATATTTCCGCCCATACCTACAAGAACTTCTTTCTTGGTAGCTTGTTCTGCGATAATTTTTTTCATTGCCGAACCGTGAGCAATGGCGATATAAATCATCACAAATATTGCAACAACTGCCACAGCAATGAAACTCAAACTGAAGATTATTATAGCTTTATTTACTCTTTCCATTGTTTTCAATTATCTTAATTACAGTCGGATCGGCAAGAATTTCCGAATAAGCTATATCATTATTTTTAACAAATTCCTTTAACAGAACTTCAGGCGTAGTCATCAAACTTATACGTGCTTTCGTCTGATGATGTTTTACGGTAATCTCTTTCAATTCTTCTCTAAGTACATTTATCTCATTGTATTTTCTAACCGGAACCAATCTTAATCCTACAATAAATAAAATAAGCACTACAATATAAAGAATGAACCAGAGCGGACTCCTCCAAAGGTTATTTGAAAAAAGGTAATCTCCCGAAATAAATTGGCGCAAAGAATTAAGCAAAATATTATTCTCAACTTTCTTGTTGCTTTTTCTTTTCGGTGTTTCATTCTTTTTCTTAACCGCAGCTTCCTTTTTCTTAAATGTATTTGCCATAATTAAATTTTTTCTGCGATTCGTAATTTAGCACTACGAGCCCTGCCGTTTTCTTCTATTTCTTTTTCGGAAGGAAGAATCGGTTTTCTGTTGGCTAATACAAACGGACTCAATTTATTTCCATAAAAATCTTTTTTTAACTCACCTTCCAGATTGCCTGTTTTAAAAAGATTTTTCACAAGTCTGTCCTCAAGAGAATGATAACTGATAATTGCAGCAATTCCTCCGGACTTTAGAACTTTTTCCAATTGAAGCAGCAATTCCTCCAAAGCATCAATTTCTTGATTTACTTCGATTCTAACTGATTGAAATAGTTGAGATAAGTATTTATATTCTTTTTTCTTCGGAGCGAATCTTTCCGCAAATGCTCTTAATTCGCCCGTTGTTTCAAAAGCTTTGATTTCTCTTTGTTTGACAATCGCATGAGCGAGAACATGAGGTTTTTCCAATTCCCCGTAATCACGAAATATTTCGATCAGCCGTTCAGCCGAATATGTATTTACTACATCTTTAGCACTGACCGACAATCCCATATTCATTCTCATATCAAGATCACCGTCTTTTCTGATTGAAAAACCTCTTTCATCCGCATCAATCTGATGAGAAGATACTCCAAGGTCTGCTAAAATTCCATCAACAGGAATTGCATCGTAATATCTAAGATAATTCCATAAAAAACGGAAGTTTTGATTTACAAGGATAAATCTTTCGTCTCTGATATGATTTTTAACAGCATCTCCGTCTATATCAAAAGCGATAAGCTTCCCTTTGGAACTCAGGCGTTCAAGTATTGCTGCGGAGTGACCACCGCCACCAAAAGTAAGATCAACGTAAATTCCGTTAGGATTATTTACCAGACCTTCAACACTTTCTTTCAACAAAACCGGATTATGATACATACGACTTCTTTACTGTTTAATTTTATAATCCCTTCAATTTTTCTCTAAACATTTCATCCAACTTTTCCGTAATATCCGTAAAGTCTTCTTCGGCAAGACTTGCAAGATGTTTCTTATACATTTCTGTATCCCAAATTTGATACCTGTCTGAGAGCGGAACCATTTGGATTTCTTTTCCGATAGAACATACTTTCATCAACTCTTTAGATATGAGAATTCTGTTTGTTTTATCGAGTTTAACTTCTTTTACATTCGCAAGAAATTTTGTTTTATAAGCGATAACTTTTTTATCAAAAGCCCCCATTCCATTCAAAATTTTCATGATTCCGAACCAAGTTTCACTTGGAAAAAGCTCCAAACACGGGAAATCCGTACTTTGTTTCAAATAGAAACCTTTTTCGATGAGACTTTCATTATCCTTGCGAAACTTAGCAGGCACAAGGATTCTTCCTTTTTCATCAACAGCACAATTATATGTTTCCGTGTTATAAAACATTTTATTCAGAAAATTTTGGTAAAAGTATAACTTTTTTTCCACTTTTTACCATTTTTTACCACTTTTTAGTCAAAAAATTTATTAACAGCTAATTAACAGGTTTTCAACAATTATAAATTTTAACACAATCAACTGTAAACATGTCGATTATCGAAATTGTTTTTCAAAAAGCAATTATTATATTAACAATCTTATTTACAGTGATTCGGAGTTTTCGGTTTCGAATTTCCGATTCCGTGTTTAGTGTTCGGATTTTTTCCATAATTATTAAATCTTCACTATGCCATTAAATTTCATGAATAATCTTTTAACTCACTAACATTCAACCACATTTTAGTATTTATATTTTAATTTATTAAATATAAAAAAAATAAATCGTTCAAAAATGACAATCAAAATTTTTATCTATAAAATTATTTTTTATAAAATATTTGTTTTAATGAAATTATTATTATCTTTGTACTATACTATTTGTATAATACCATGCGATTAACATTTAATAAACAATTGAAAATAATCGTCTTATAAAAAATTTTAATTATAACCAACTTCTAAATCATGAACAAAAATGACAAAACAAACGAATTATTATCGGCTTGGGAAGAAACTTACAAAAAAGGTCAATTGACTTTTTGGATATTTTTTTCTTTAAAAGATGATAAAAAGTATGCGGAAGAGATCAAATCTTTTGTAAAAGAAAAAACGCAAAACACAATGACTTGTGAAGATCAAAGTTTATACAGGATCTTGCGCAAATATGAATACATCGGTGTGTTGGATTATGAAATGGGAAAAGGGAATAAAGGCCCCGAAAGGAAATATTATTACTTAACCGATTTGGGCAATGAACTTTTTCATCGTTTCGTAAAAAGAAACATCAGTCTATTTTATTCCGATGAAATTAAACAACTTTTAAATTATTAATCATTAAATTTTTGTATTATGAAAATTTTCACATCCAACCTATTAAAATTCACTGCGATAATTATCGTTACAACTTCACTATTCAGGTTAACTTTAAGCAGTTTCCTCGCAAATAAACTTATTATCCCGACAATCTTTCTTGCCATTTTCTACGGATTATTAATGTTTTTCTTCGGATGGTATTTCGGAAAGAAAGACTATGAATATTTGCCCATTTTCGACCTCGGATTGCGCTATAACACGATTACATTCGTCATTTTCTGCGGAATTTCGGAGCTTTGGTTTTTGTTAAAATTAAATGCTCCTTATGAACATGTTCGCGGGTTAAGAATAACCGAATTAATCTGGTTGATTATTCTTATTATACATCTTATTATTTATCTGATTTATAGAAAAAGACATTCTTTTAAAGGATTGGATAAAACTGAAATATTTGAGTAATCCGAAGTTCCAAAATCCGAACTAAGAATTTTCTCAAATATATTTAATAAGAACTCATAAATTTTCATTGTCCGGCACTCAATTAATCAAATTTCACTATTGCAAACATAGGTTAATACTTCTATACATATCAAAACATTATATCATAAAACAATTCTTAATTCTCAACTTAGAATTTTAACTAAAAAAGCTATCTTTGCAATAATTAAATTTAATTCTTTACAATTATGAGAAATTTCTTATTTATAATTGCAGCTGCAGTTATCCTATTAACAAGCTGTAAACAAGAAATTAAGGAAGTAAACATTATTCCCGAACCGGTAGAAATATCCTATTCAAAAGGGGCTTTCAATCTAAGTAATTCTACCAATCTTTGCTTCTTTAATATTGATTATAATGATCCTACTGTAAAATATATAGAGACATCTTTTCCGAAGTTTTTCGGAATTACACCTCAAATTAATAAAGATACAGATTGCTCTAAAAACTGCATTTGTTTTGAAATTTTTACCCAAAGAAAAGATAAACTTGGAGATGAAGGTTATGAGCTTCATATAGATAAGCATCATATTTCAATTCAGGCTAATACTACTGCCGGATTGTTTTACGGATTTCAAACTTTACGTCAAGTTGCTCCGCCGGAAGTTTTGTTGAAGCCACAGGAAAACATTCAACTTCAATCTTTAAATATTGTTGATTATCCGCGCTTTAGCTGGAGAGGAAGTCATCTGGATGTTTGCAGACATTTTTTTGATATTGATTTCGTAAAGAAACATCTCGACATGCTTGCTGCTCATAAGATTAATAAATTTCATTGGCATCTTACTGATGATCACGGATGGAGAATTCAAATCGACAAATATCCTGAACTTACAAATATCGGAGCTTGGCGTGTTGATAGAAGTGACGTTCCTTGGGTTGAAGGAAAACCGCCCCAACCCGGAGAAAAAGCTACTTACGGCGGATTTTATACTAAAGACCAAATGCGTGAAATTGTCGAATATGCTTCGGTTCTCAATATTGACGTGATGCCAGAAGTTGAACTGCCCGGACACTGTTGTGCAATTCTTGCAGCTTATCCGGAACTCGGCTGTACCGGCAAACCGGAATACGTACAAATAGGACCATATTGGCCTCCAAGTGCAATTCTTTGCGCAGGAAATGATCAAACAATGCAATTTTTATATGATGTTATTGACGAAGTAATTGAAATATTTCCTTACGAATATATTCATATAGGTGGCGATGAAGCTTTTAAAGATTGGTGGCATACTTGCAAGAAATGCAATAAAAGAATGAAAGAACTTGGAATTACAGATTACGAACATCTGCAAGGATGGATGGTTACCGAAGTTGAAAAACATATTAATTCTCGCGGCAGAAAAATGGTTGGTTGGGATGAAATTCTCGAAGGCGGCGTTACAAAAAATGCGACAATCATGTCGTGGCGAGGTAAAGAAGGTGCAACTGAAGCCGCAAAGCATGGCAATTATTCTATCCTGTGTCCGACTTCCTATTGCTATATTGACTATTATCAAGCTGAACCTGCAACACAACCAACTTCAATCGGCGGATTTGTTCCTCTAAAAAAGGTATATTCTTTAGAACCGGTTCCCGAGGAATTAAATAATGAAGAAGCAAAATATATTTTAGGAGCACAATGTAATCTTTGGACAGAATTTATTTTTACTCCTCATCATGCGGAATACATGTTATGGCCGAGGCTTGCCGCTTTAGCGGAAGTTGCCTGGTCGCAAAAAGAAAATAAAGACTGGTATAGATTCCGCGATAAGGTTGAGGATACAAAACAACGTTTGGGTTATTTAGGATATAATTATTGCGAAGGAAATTTCAAACCGACAATTAATACCATCAATAAAGATAACCGGCATTTGGTCACCATCGAATCCGATGTTAAAGGCACGGAAATTTATTATACAACAGATGGCAGCAGTCCGACAGATAAATCGCAAAAATATAATCAACCCTTTGAAGTTAATGATTTCACAACAATCAAAGCTCAAACATATTACAATGGCGAAGCTCGTGAGTCGGCAGCAGAAACAAATGTTTTCATTTCCAAACTGACTGGAAAAAAGATTTTTATAGCCCCGAAGCCATCGGAAAAATACGCTGCAAATTATGAATACACTTTATCGGATGGAATTATGGGCTCAAAAGATCATAATGACGGACGTTGGCTCGGTTTTCAAACAGATAAGGTTTCTGTTATTATTGAGAACAATGGCCAGGAAATCGAACAAATAATTTTTAATAATAATGTAAATCAGGGATCCTGGATTTTCGAACCAATAAAAATAGAAGTTTTCAGTTCTGAAAAAGGCGTTAACTATGATTTAGTAATGTTGAAAGAGAATTCTATTGTTAAGAATTATGATCTTCACAATGTTGAAACTGTTTTCGATTTTGACGAAAGATTTGCGCCGAAGTTTATTAAGATAGAATTTACCGGACTCAATGCATTACCCGACTGGCATGAACATTCGGGGGAAATGCCCTGGATTTTTATTGACGAAATAATTTTAAAGTAGAGTATGTTTCTTTTTGAAGTGTGTGCTAATTCCGTAGAATCAGCGATAAATGCGCAAACCGGAGGAGCCGACAGAATTGAATTATGTGCGAATCTTGAAAGCGGCGGAACAACACCTTCCTACGCAAGCATTAAACTTTGTAAAGAAAAATTGACCATTCCTATTAATGTGCTTATCCGTCCGCGTAACGGCGATTTTTTATACACAGATCTTGAATTTCAAGAAATTATCTCAGATATTATACTCTGTAAAGAGCTTGGGGTAAGCGGCATTGTTTGCGGATTTTTAAACAGCAACGGAACAATAGATATCGAACGGACAAAAAAAATCGTGGAACTTACATATCCATTGAGTTTTACGTTTCACAGGGCCTTTGATGTTTCACGCAATCCTTTTGAAAGTTTGGAAGACATTATTTCTTGCGGAGCAACAAGAATATTGACATCAGGAACATCGGATAAAGCTATCAACGCCACGGAAATACTTTCGAAACTAATTCTACAGGCAAACCAAAGAATTGTCATAATGCCGGGCAGCGGTATAAATGAAAACAATATCATCGAATTACATTCAAAAACAAAGGCCAAAGAATATCATTTTTCCGGCTCAGCAACACATCATTCGGAAATGGAATTTCAAAAAAATAATATAATAAGCACAGAAAAATCAGATTATTCTAAGACTGTTTCGGATGTTGAAAAAATTAGAAATACTATTAATAAGTTGAAAATTTTATAAGATACGAATAAAAAAAACTTAAGATTCGAATATGAACCAAAAGAATAAATCAGAAAACATTTCCATTCAATCAGCTGTAAAGCCGGCTTTATTAATAATGGCTGCAGGAATGGGCAGCAGATACGGAGCTTTAAAACAACTTGACGGAATAGGTCCGAATAACGAAACAATTCTTGATTATTCCATTTTCGATGCCATGAGGGCCGGTTTTGGAAAAGTTGTTTTTATTATCAGGAAAAGTTTTGAAAAAGAATTTAATGAGCATGTTGTTAATCGTTTACAAACTAACGGAATAGATTGTCATTATGTTTTTCAAGAACTAAATAAACTTCCGGAAGGATTTAAGCTCCCAGAAAGCAGGGAAAAACCTTGGGGAACAGCACATGCGGTTTTAATGGCAAAAGATATTATCAACGAACCTTTCGCCGCTATAAATGCAGACGATTTTTACGGGAAAGACGCTTATAATACTATCTACCAATATCTATCGAAAGTTAATATTAATTCAAATGATTATGCAATGGTCGGTTACGATATTTTATCGACTCTTTCCGAATCCGGAACCGTAAGTAGAGGCGTTTGTGAAGTAGACGAAAACAACTTTTTAAGTTCGATTCAGGAGCGATTGAAAATATCATTAATAAACGGACAATTGGTTGATATCGAAAATGGCAAAGAAGTAATTTTAACGGGTAAAGAAAAAGTTTCCATGAATTTCTGGGGTTTTACCCCTACCTTCTTTAATCATGTTGAAGATTGCCTCATTGATTTTCTCAAAGAGAATATTGATAATCCCAAAAGCGAGCTTTACATTCCGACAGTTGTCTTTAAACTCATCAAAGATGGCATTTCGAAAGTAAAAGTCTTGTCGAGCAATGCAAGCTGGTTCGGAATAACTTACAAAGAAGACCGTAAAGATGTAATAGATAATATTCGTAAACTGATTAGTAAGGGCGAATATCCTGAAAAGCTGTGGAAATGATTATGTTGTAAATGTGGAATATATAAAGGACAAAATGATTAAAAACTTTTCTGCTTTTAAATTCTTAACTTAAATGAAATACCATTTTATATCTATCGGGGGAAGCATAATGCATAACATGGCAATTGCCATGTATCTCAAAGGAAATAAAGTTTCCGGTTCTGATGATGAAATATTCGAACCGGCAAAATCAAATCTTGAAAAATACGGATTATTTCCTGAAGAAACCGGTTGGCATCCGGAAAAAATCACATCGGATATTGACACTGTAATTCTTGGTATGCACGCAAAAGCAGATAATCCGGAGCTTTTGCAAGCACAAAAATTAGGGTTAAATATAGTTTCTTTTCCGGAATTCATATATCAAAATTCATTAAACAAAAAAAGAGTTGTAATCGGAGGCAGTCACGGCAAAACAACGGTAACATCTATGATATTACACGTTCTTAAAGTTTTAAATATTGATGTTGATTATCTCGTAGGAGCAAAAATTCCGTCATACGATGTAATGGTAAAGATTACTGATTCTGCTAAACTTTTAGTTGTAGAAGGCGATGAGTATCTTAGTTCGACTTTGGATTTGCGACCGAAATTTCATCTTTATCATCCTCATATTGCAATGCTTACCGGAATAGCGTGGGATCATTATAATGTTTTTCCTACTTTTGATTTTTACCTCGAACAATTCAAAATCTTTATTGACACTATTGAGCCGGGAGGAAGTTTAATTTATTTTGAAGCGGACAAGAATCTGCGAGATTTAGTAAGTAAAACTTCAAATAAAATCAAGAAAATTTCTTATGACACACCCGATTATTACGTAGATAACAATATTTTTATAATAAAACATAAAGGAAAAGAATATTCTTTGAATATTGCCGGAAAACATAATATGCAAAATCTTTTTGGCGCAATGAAAGTTTGCAACGAATTGGATATTTCCTCTGAAGATTTTTTATCGGCAATTACATCTTATGTTGGTGCTGCAAAAAGGATGGAATTAATAAGACAAAATGAACAAAACATTATTTATCGGGATTTTGCACATGCACCTTCTAAAGTTGAAGCTACAGTAAACGCCATTCGCGAGCAATATCCAAAGAAAAAAATAGCTGCTATATTTGAGTTGCATACATACAGCAGTTTGAATAAGGATTTCATCGGTCAATACAAAAACTCCTTGAAGGATGCGGATACCAGAATTGTTTTTTTTGATCCTCATGCATTAGGGTTGAAACGTCTTCCGGCTTTGGATTTTGATGACGTCCGTAATGCCTTTGGCGATGAAATTATTGTTATCAATGATATTGACTCTTTAAAAGAGGAAATCCATAAAGCGAAGAATTTAAATGAAGTTTTACTCTTTATGAGCAGCGGAAACTTCGGTGGAATAAATCTGATTTGAAATAAAAAAGGCTATTGCGGATTTCTCCGCAACAGCCTCTAAAAACTAACTATAAAACTTTTCTTTTTATTCTCCAAGTATCAACCTTCTGAATTCAACGACTTTTAAAGTCGGATCAGTTTGTTTCAAATATTCTGCAACAGTTTTTTTACCGTCTCTTACAAAAATTTGATTCACTAAGGTATTTTCTTTAAAGAATTTATTCAATTTACCAATTGCAATTTTTTCAATCATGTCTTCAGCTTTACCTTCCTGACGAACGATATCTTTTGCAATCTCTAATTCCTTATCTATAATATTTTGCGGAATACTTGATTCGTCAACGGCGATAGGAGCCATTGCCGCAACTTGCATTGCCAACTCGCGACCAACTACTTCAAATTCATTATTAGATTTATTCAAAGCCAGTAAGGTAGCTAAACGGTTACCAATATGGTTATAAGCAGAAACTTTTTGACCTTCAATATATTCATAATGAGCCAAAGTAGTTTTTTCGCCTGTTTTTCCGCCTAAATCGGTAATAGCTTGTTCAACAGTTCTTCCGTTAATATCTTGTTGTAAAAGTTCATCTAAAGATTTTATTCTCTTAGCTATTGCTAAATCAATAATAGAATTAGCGAAATCAACAAAAGCATCACTGTTAGCAACAAAATCGGTTTCGCAATTCAGCATTATCATACCGCCGAAAGTACCGTCGGTAGAAGTTTTTGCTATTACTTTACCTTCTTTTGCATCTCTATCAGCTCTGTTTGACGCAACTTTCTGACCTTTTTTACGTAATATCTCAATTGCTTTTTCAACATCACCTTCAGCTTCTACAAGGGCTTTCTTGCAATCCATCATTCCTGCTCCTGTTATTTGGCGAAGATTGTTTACTTCTGCTGCTGTTATGTTTGCCATAATCTTCCTTTCTTTTTAAAATTAATTTCTTCTACGTCTTTTCGGTTTTTCGGTATTCTCTTCTTCATCTTGAGCTTCCGCAACTTTTTTAGGTGTGTCATCATCCTCATCAATCGGATTTTCTACATCTTCTTCATTGCGTTTTTCTTTATCAAGGCGACGTTCGTTAACACCTTCTTCAATAGCTGTTGCCATAGCTTTAACAATAATCTCTATTGATTTTGCCGCATCATCATTTGCCGGAATCGGAAAATCAACTTGATTAGGATCTGCATTGGTATCAACGATAGCAAATGTAGGGATGCCTAATTTTTTTGCTTCAGCAACTGCGATGTGTTCTTTACAAATATCAACAATAAAAAGAGCTGATGGTAAACGGTTAAGATCAGCAATACTACCTAAGTTTTTCTCCAACTTTGCTCTCTCACGATCTATTTGTAATCTCTCACGTTTAGATAAGCTTTTGTAATTATTTGTGGACATCATTTTGTCAATAGACGACATTTTACGAACGGCTTTACGTATTGTTGCAAAATTAGTTAACATACCGCCCGGCCAACGTTCAGTAACATAAGGCATATTGACTTCTTTAACTATACCGGCAACAATTTCTTTAGCTTGTTTCTTCGTAGCAACAAATAAGATTTTCTTACCTGAATGAGCTATTTGTTTTAATGCAGCTGCTGCATCATCAATTTTAGCTTGTGTTTTATACAAATCTATAATGTGGATTCCGTTACGTTCCATAAATATATATGGTGCCATGTTAGGATTCCATTTTCTTTTCAAGTGTCCGAAGTGAACACCTGCCTTTAATAATTCGTCAAAATTTGTTCTTGGCATTTTAATTTTTATTTAGTTTACATTCTTAAGTTTAATGCAATTGCCAAGTAGCGTAAAAACGGTCTTGGCAATTTAGATACTAAACTATATTTAATTTTTCTAACGTTTACTGAATTGGAATTTCTTACGAGCTTTAGGTTGACCCGGTTTTTTACGTTCAACAACTCTCGGATTTCTATGCATCATTCCTTGTGCTTTCAATAAAGGACGATATTCCTCTTTATTAACTTCACAAAGAGCACGGGCAATAGCTAATCTCAGAGCTTCGGCTTGACCATTAAAACCGCCACCTTTTAAATTAACCTTAACATCAAACTGACCTTCAGTACTTGTAATTGAAAATGGTTGATTTACAACATAACGAAGAGTTTGAAGCGGAAAGTAATTCTCTAATTCTCTTTTATTTATAATAATTTTACCGCTGCCTTCTTTCATATATATACGGGCAACTGCGGCTTTTCTTCTACCAATGGTGTTTACAACGTCCATAATCTATTTATTTAATTGTATTAAGATCTATTGTTTTTGGTTCTTGAGCTTCGTGTTTATGCTCAGGTCCAACATATATTCTAACGTTTCTTAAAAGTTCTCTTCCCAATGCATTTTTAGGAAGCATACCTTTAATTGCATGGTTTAAAACAAAAGTAGGATCTTTAACCATCATTTCTCTAACAGTTCTAAACCTTTGAGAACCGGGATAACCTGAATGACGAACGTATTCTTTCTGATCCACTTTTTGACCTGTAACCTTAACTTTCTCCGCATTGATTATGATAACATTGTCGCCGCAATCTACGTGAGGTGTATAACTCGGTTTATGTTTACCTCTGAGAATCATCGCTACTCTCGAAGCCAAACGTCCTAATACCTGATCTTCGGCATCAATAAGAATCCACTCTTTTACTACAGAGTTCTTATTTGCCGATATTGTTTTATAACTTAATTTATCCATTACTTTTCAATCTAAATGTTAAAAAATTATTCTTCAGATGCTTCTTCGGTTTTTTCCGCAACGGGTTCTTCACTTACAGGAGCTTCTGCTGTAGGTTCTTCCACAGAAGTTTCAGTCTCAATTTTTTCAACCGGAACTGCTTCGGCTACAGTTTCTTCAACAACTTCATCAGCAGTTTCTACCGGAGTTTCTTCAACTGTTGCTTCAGCTTCATGCTCTGCTCTTGCAGCTTCGTCGGCAGCTCTTTTAGCTGCTGCTTGTTCTGCTAAACGTTTTGCGATTGCTTCTGCACGAGCTTCATTAACTTTCTTTTCATTAGTCATTCTCGACTTGCGTGCTTCGCGGTCAGCTTCTTCTTTAGCTTTCCTTACACTTTCCAATTTATTTTGTTTTTCTTGGAACCAAGTGTCGAATTTAGCATCAGCTTGAGCTTGTGAAATCGCACCTTTTTTAACACCGATCAAAAGATGATTCTTAAGGAGAATACCTTGACTGGACAAAATGTTTCTAACTGTATCGCTAGGTTGAGCACCTACTTGCAACCAGTATAAAGCGCGGTCTGAGTTTATTACAATCTCAGCCGGATTTGCAATAGGATTATACGTGCCAATTCTCTCTATGAACTTTCCATCTCGTGGTGCACGACCATCCGCAATTACTACATGGTAAAAAGGTCTACCTTTTTTACCTTTTCTTTGTAATCTGATCCTTGTTGGCATACTTTAAATTTTTAAATATTAATATTAATTTTTATTCGCAAAATAATCTTGAACGCTATCTTGCGGAACAATTTTTTCTTCAAATGTGTAAGCACCGGTTTTAGCCGATCTTACCATTCTAATAACCTTAGCGAAATCTTTTCCCGAAGATGTTCTTAAGGTAGCAACGGTTTTCTTTGCCATAATCTATAATTTTTACTTAATTTCTTTGTGAACGGTAACTTTCCTTAAATAAGGATTATACTTTTTGCGTTCTAAACGATCAGGAGTATTCTTCTTATTTTTAGTAGTAACATACCTGGAAATTCCCGGTACTCCTGATTCTTTTTGCTCTGTGCACTCAAGAATTACTTGTATACGTGCATCTTTATTTTTCTTTGCCATAACAAAATCTCCTTAAAAATTTGGACTGCAAAGATACAACTTTTTTTTATTATTAAAAGTTTTTAGCTATATTTTTTGCTTTTATTTTTTTGTATTTTTTCTGATAAAGAAAACATCTGATAGGAAAAGATATTACATTTGCAAAACTAACTAATAAAAACTTTAATTATGAAAAAATTAATTTGCATTGCTGCTGTTGACAGCACTAAGTTTTCTTGTAAAAACATTACAAGCAAAAGACAAACAAATTTACGTCTTAAGCGGGACGGATGTCGTAATTTGCGATAAAATCGGGGATCAGTTCTCTATTAAAACAGACTTAATCGGAAAAACATTAAACAACCACCTTCATAGAAGGTGGATTTAGTAAAAAGATGAAGGCATAGCCTTCAAACCGTTCTTTGAAACCGTATTTGGATTAATCAAAAAGAGTGAAATTCTGGCTACCATTTTCTTCCTTTTTGTCTTGTTCTTCTTGATATTGAACGTAACGACGAATCATATCTTCATTGAGACCAACGGTATTGACAAAATAACCACGAGACCAAAAATGATTCCCCCAATAAGGTTTTTGCTTTAATT
>JAISNV010000013.1 GCA_031276035.1 Bacteroidales bacterium
TCATATACTCCTAACAACTATATTTCCACAATAATCACACAATATTATATAAATGATGAATGGCAAGATAATGCAAAAAGAACTTATTTATATGATATCAATAATAATTTGACAGAAGACATATTAAGTTCAGATTATTTTGATTCTACAAAATTTCTATATGAATACGATGAAAATAATAACGGAATAAAAGGAGGATATTATGCCATATATGGAGACGAGTGGGCTAATGGTCAGTCAAATATAGAAATGTATTACAATAATATGCAAAGTACTTATAATGATACTAGGCAATGTTGTTTGATAACTATCTCCTACACCAAAACCCCTAAACCCGCCGGAATAGAAGAAATAGAACCATCAACATCAGAAATAGCCATCTACCCTAATCCATCAAAAGATTATATTAATATCTCCGTAGAAAACGATAAAATAGAAAATGTTGAAATCTATAACATAACCGGTAAATTAGTAAAACAAGAGAAATCAAACAAAATCAATATTAATGATTTGCCTGTAGGAATATATCTTATTAAGGTTGAAACTAATTGGGGAAAAACCACAGAGAAACTAGTAATAGAATAATTGTATCTATTATACATTCAATTTTTATCAATTATGAACAGTTAATTCGTAAAAGATTAAAATTATGTTCATATTAAAATATTGTCATTTTAACTATTCTTTCATCCATTTAAATGAATTACTTCCATCTTTTCCGCTAAATTTCAGGATATAGAGAGAATTTTTCGGCAATTGTTTAACATCAACCTGATTAATTCCTACTGAAATATTTTTCGTAAACACTATTTTACCGGATAAATCAAAGATATTCAATAAATAATCATTCTCAGAATCAATATAAATCACATTATTACCCGGATTCGGATAGATTTTGATGTTAATTGGTTTAATATTTTCAATTCCTTCAAGTGTAGATTTTACACCTTCATAAAAATGTAGTCCGCCGGAAAAATTCCCGATAATCATTTCGGGATAAGAAACATTGTTAAGATTACCTACAGCAGGTGCGGTACGATAACCTAAATTTTCAGGACTCAATATTTTTTCTTTAAAAACACCTTCTAAATTATTATCAATATCGTAATAACAAAATACATTTCCACTTTCGGAACCGACAAACAAATAAGTTGTATCATTATGATTAAATGCGCATGGCGTGCTATATCCTGACCAGGAGGCACTTTGGTCGCGAACATCTATTTCACCTAATGAATCCGTTATGTGAATAAATTCATTATTTCCATCATTCTCATAATAAACTATTCTTCCACGTTCATTACCTATTACCAAATCTGATTTTCCATCCTTATTAAAATCATAAAAACAGGGAGTTGAATATGCGAGATTCATTGAACTCAGATTTAACCAATCTGCATTCCGCATAAAAAAATCATCATTTCCTAAATTTTCAAATAAAATAATAGTTCCATCCGAATTTCCGCAGAACAAATCAAAATCACCATCATTATTATAATCAAAAAATGCCGGATAAAGTCCAAGCAAATCGTAATTCGACAAAGAAGCAAAATCATCTGTAATCATAACAAATTCAGGATTGCTACTATTCCCAACATTTTCAAAATAAGCAATTTGAGAGGTATATTTACAAGTTAGATTCATATATTGATCATAAGAACATTCTTTCCAATAACCATAATTTCCAACGAATAAATCGAGATCACCGTCATTATCATAATCAAACAACAAGGGATAAGCTCCTGAGCCAACGTCAATCATCTTATCCTGAAAGAATGATTTTGTTTCCAGAACAAATTGCGGAGAATTTTCCTCAGCAATATTTTTATAAAGCCAAACAGAATTAGTGTTAGCTATTTTAGTTTGAGCAGGATCAAAGGTTGAAACAATTAACTCTTTTTTTCCGTCTTTATCAATATCCAAATAATTCATCACCGGAAATGAAAAAAGATTTATCGGATTATTATCCGGAAAAGAAAAAGTATAATCGGTAATCAAAGCTTCATCAACAGTACCTTTATTAAATAATAAACACGGCGATGTGTAATCGACATCGCCGAGTAGTAAATCTAAAAGTCCGTCCCCATCAGCATCAAAAAGCAAAAAAGTTGAGCCTGTATGTTTTTCATTTTTAGTATTATCAGCTTCTAATTCAGATTTTCCCGGACAAGTATTAAGAGTAATAACGTTAGATTCTTCGCTTTCGGCAAATCTTCCCCAGCAATCGGATTCTTTATAATACAAAAGGGAATCGGATGTACCGTAACGTTCCATCGAATAATTTTTATGAAATTCAACATAAGAGCCTAAGGGTCCGAAAACAAGAATATCCAAATCTCCATCACCATCAATATCTTCAATAGCTGGATAATCAGCTGAAGTAGCAGGAATATTGGAATAAATCTGATTATAGTAAGATTCAATAAACGGCGATGTTACCTGTTTAAATTTCAACTCATTATTATTTGATTCATTTCTATAAACTTTAATTCCGAAACGCGTATAAGTAAAAATATCGTTTTTACCGTCATTATCATAATCTTTACAAATAATCCAATTAGTAATTTTAGGAAAGGAATTAAAATATTGCGGAGAGTAGATATATTTTACAGAAGAATTTTCAAAATTTGCGACGAAAAAGAGTAGTTTATCTCCTGTTCTGTCGAAGAGAACGAGATCGGAAATTCCGTCAAGGTTTAAATCCAATTCACAAAATTGAACTGAATTTAATCCGCCCGACCAGGCAAATTGAAACTCTAAATTTAAGGTATCATAAACTTTAACCGAATCGTCAAACTTAAACCCAAAACTAATTTCATTCTGACAATAAATTAGTTGAGAACAAAAAATAATAGTTGTTATGATAAATATCTTTATTATTTTCATTAAAAAACAATTTTTCAAACATATAATAAAAATGCGAATTATGCAAAGTTAAAATTTTATTAAAAACAAAGGGAAATAAATTTTGTATATTTTGCCAATATGTCGTATATTTGCACGCTAAAAAATTAGCTTAATAAAATTAACTTAAAAGATTAATAATTAAATTTTAAATAAGATGCAGATCAAGGGTACAATTAAATTATTTGCGATTTTACTCGCTTTGGTATGCCTTTTCCAATTATCCTTTACCGTTGTAACGAGGGTTGTTGAGCGCAAGGCTGACAAATACTCCAAGAGTGAGTATGTAATGAATCAATTTAACAAGATTAAATCGGGAGACGAGCTCCGTGATGCTAAGAGTTTGGATTCGTTAATGACAGCTAAAAAAGAGTATTATTTAGATTCAATTTCCTCAGTTCCGGTTTATAATCTTTTGATAAAGAAATACACATATTCCGATTGTAAAAGCAGGGAATTAAATCTTGGTCTTGACCTTAAAGGCGGTATGAACGTTGTTATGGAAGTTGCTGTTGTTGATGTTATTGAAGCATTATCACACAATTCGATGGATCCTACGTTCAGAAAAGCTATTGATATAGCAACCGAACGCCAGGCGAACAGCCAGTCAGGATTTTTACAATTATTCTACGAAGCATATCAAGAAATAGATCCTTCCGCACAGCTTGCGGGAATATTTGCATACGAGTTTAAAGATAAAGGAATAACCACAACATCTTCGAATGCAGAAGTTTATAAAGTATTGGAAGCTGAAACGAAAGATGCTATCGACAGATCTTACAGAATTTTACGTACACGTATAGATAAATTCGGTGTGGCACAACCCAACATTCAAAGCATTCCGGGAACAGGAAGAATTTCTATTGAATTACCCGGCGTTAAGGATGCTGCTCGTGTAAGAAAACTTTTACAAGGAACTGCAAGTTTGGAATTTTGGGAAACACATAAATTTTCCGAAATATATATGGTTTTTATTGATGCTAACAATAAATTAGCGCTTCTTGAAAATATGAATACGGAAGCTTCCGACAAATCAGTTGAGGAAGCACCTGTTACAATTGAAGAGGATGTTATTATTGAAGATATTATCACTCCAGAAGGGGAAGAAAGAACCGAATTGGAAGCCTTAATTACCGACGGCGATACAATTACGGAATCCGGTGAAGATGACCAATCTTTGGCTGAATGGGAAAGCCAAAACCCATTATTTAGATATTTAATTCCGGCTTTCTATACAGGTGATGACGGTCGTCAATATCCGTCTGAGAATGCGGCTGTTGGTAGCGCATTTATTAAGGATACAGCTATGGTTAACTCTTTATTAAGAAAAGTTGACTTACCAAGGGATATTAAATTAGCTTGGACAAACAAACCTGAACCGTCAACTCCCAATATGCTTCAATTAGTAGCATTAAAGGTGACCAGTAGAGACGGAAAGCCTCCATTGACAGGTGAAGTTATTACCGATGCCCGTCAAGATTACGATCAAAACGGTAATGTTGAGGTTACGATGATAATGAATCCGGAGCCGGGAGCTCGTTTATGGAAGAATTTAACAGGCCAAAATGCCGGTCGTCAGATTGCCGTAGTGCTTGATGATTATGTTTATACATATCCGGTAGTTCGTGGTGAGATTGCCGGCGGACGTTCTTCTATTTCCGGCGGCGGTATGACAGTAGAAGAGGCTCAAGATATTGCAACTGTATTGAAAGCCGGTAAATTACCTGCTCCTGCAAGAATTATCCAAGAGGAAATAGTTGGTCCTTCATTAGGTCAACATTCCATCAAATGGGGTATGATATCTTTCGGTGTTGCACTTCTTTTGGTAATAATAACAATGGCTGTCTATTACAATAAATCAGGTTGGATTGCCAATATTGCATTATTGTGTAACGTATTTTTTATAATAGGTATTCTTGCATCAATAGGTGCCGTACTAACTTTACCGGGTATTGCGGGTATCGTATTGACAATAGGTATGGCGGTGGATGCCAACGTTATTATTTTCGAACGTATTAAAGAGGAGTTAAAAGCAGGCAAGGGTATAAAACTCGCAATTGACGATGGGTATAAAAATGCATATTCGGCTATTATTGATAGTAATATTACCACTTTAATTACGGCTATCGTTCTTTATTTCTTAGGAACAGGTCCTGTTAAAGGTTTTGCTACAACTCTTATTATAGGTATTCTCTGCTCGCTGTTTACAGCAATATTTATCACAAGACTTCTATATAATAGAGCTTTAAACAAGAAAAAAGACATCAAATTTACTCGTAAATTTAATGCTAACTGGTTTACAAATGTTAATTTTGATTTTATAGGAAAAAGAAAAATCTTCTACATCATAACATTAGTGGCTATTGTTATTGGCGGTATTTCTTTAGCAACAAGAGGTTTATCTTTTGGTATTGATTTTGCCGGTGGTAGATCTTACGTTATTCGTTTTGATCAAGATGTAAATACTGTTGATATTGCAAACGCACTTGCAGAAAATTTAGAGTCAACTCCTGAGGTTAAAACTTTCGGGCCTAACAGACAAGTAAAAATTACTACTAAATATAAAGTAAATAATTCAGATGCTGCAATTGAAGACGAAATTACAAGAATATTATATGATGATCTGAAACCTTTCTTTAATACCGAAATCTCATATGACGATTTTGCAACTGAAGGTTCTGAAAAATATTTAGGTATATTAACCGTAACTAAAGTAGGTCCGACAATTGCAACGGATATGAGAACAAAATCCATTTGGGCTGTTGTTATCGCTTTAGCCGGAATATTCTTGTATATCATTTTAAGATTCCGTCGCTGGCAGTTTGCATTAAGCGGTGTATTATCTTTGGCACACGATGCTTTTATAACAATTTCATGTTATTCATTATTCTACGGAATCTTGCCGTTCAACTTAGATGTTGACCAAACGTTTATTGCAGCTATATTGACTATTATCGGTTATTCTATCAATGCGTGCGTTGTTATCTTCGACCGTGAAAGAGAGAATATCGGTTTATATCCAAAACGCGCATTTAAAACGAACCTCAACACTGCTATTAACAGCACATTAGCTCGTTCTGTAATGACTTCCTTCACAACTTTAATAGTTCTATTAGCTATTTTTATTCTCGGAGGTGAAAGTATCAGAGGTATGGCATTCGCATTACTTATAGGTATTTCTGTAGGTACTTATTCTTCCGTATGTTTAAGTTCCGCTTGGGTATATGACTTCACAAGAAAACGTGATGATGTTTCCAAACTCGGAAAAGTAGCAAAGAAAGAAGAAGCAATTATGGGCGCAGAAGCAAATAAATAGAAATATATATCTCAATATATTAATAAAAAAGCTGTTTCAATTACGAAACAGCTTTTTTATTGTTAAGTCTTGTTAGAATTTAATTCAATCTTCGGATCAATTTCTACACTTATTCAAATTATTTCTTTCTATAAATCATCAATTACTTCCACTCTTTCCATTCCATTTTCCGGAAAACCATAACTATCAACAGATTCATCCTTAGTAAACATCCAGAAAATTGTTTCACCTTCGGCACAAAGTTCTCCTGTCCCATCATAAAGTTTAATCTCAATTGTTACGAATCTATCGCGTTTGATTTCTGTAATTTTAGATTTAAGAGTGATATTTCCTTTTTCAATAAGTACAGGTTTTTTATACTTCATTGTCAGTCGGGAAGTAACTCCTGACCTATTACATTTTACATATACAGTCCAACTTGCAAGTTCATCGCATAAAGTTGCCTGAATACCTCCATGCAAGACATCATTATAACCACAGAAATATGATTTCGGCTCCCAAACCGAAATCATATATTCACCTTCTTCATAAAAAGACATCTGCAATCCGTGCTCATTGTCCGAAGCACAACCAAAACAAGAATAATTTGGAATATCGTTAAACGGGTTTTTAATGAAATATTTTTTACTCATATATTATTTTAATTCACCGTTAACATACTTCTTTTTACCAACAACTTGACCGCCTTTATTATATTCAGTCCATTCGCCATTACGTTTACCGCTATTATTATATTCACCGGTTAACTTTAGTGTAACACCATCATCAAAATATTCTTTATAAGTACCTACAGGAACATCATTATTATACTCTTCTTCCGACATCTTTTTCCCGTTATCATAATACAAAATATTTTTACCTTGGAATCTACCGTTACTATAAGAATATTCCGCAAGAAGTTTGCCTTCATTATTATACCATTTGCTTATCCCATTTTTATTTCCGTTAACATAATTAACTTCTTCCATCAAAACAGTCGGTTTATCAGTATAATATCTTTTATATGGACCTTCTTTCACTCCCATATTATAGGTTGTAATTTCATTTAAATAATTACCTCTTAAATATTTTCTGATTTCGCCATGATAAACATCATCTACATAATGTTCTTCCATCTCGAGCGAACCCTGATTATTAAGAGTGACAGCAACTCCGTTCTTTTTATCATTCTTATACTCGGTAACATCGCGCAATAAATCTTTTTCATTATAGTGCACCCAACAACCTTCTTTTTTACCATTTACATAATTGCCGGCATAAGTCTGATTACCTGATTTTTCTTTAACATAACCATTTTTTGTTTGTCCGAAAGATATAACCGGAACCAAAATCATTAAAATAAAAAATAACTTTTTCATATGAATCTAATTTTAAATTGTTTATTTTATCTCTTTGTTTTGATTATTTGCAACTTCTATACAATAATATATTTCAATCAAAATATTATTAAAGACAGAATCACAAAATTTATATAATTAATTGACTATTAAGAATCATTTATTTTTTCAAAAATTTCTAAACTATTTCTTTCTGTTTGCAATCGATAAAATTATTCCGAGAGCAACTCCCAAGAGTGCTGCAAATAACACCTGCCATTCTTCGGGAAGAATAAAAGTTATTGTATGCGCCGGAATCCAAAAGAAAGGTATTGTTTTGGCAAATACGAAATTCCACTGAACTTTCCAGTTCAGATTCTGAGAAATCTGGCCGAAATGAATCGGAGTAAAAAAACCTTTTAATGTTCCGCCGGTATTAAGGATATGCGCATCGGTAATTTTATGTAATGTCATAAATACAGGGGCAAAAATACAATTCATTGTTGTTGATACACAAAAAGCAACGAAGACTTTCTTCCAGGTTAAAGTACCAGCAAGTGCGGTAATAGAATTTTTCACTCCAAGATATTCAAGAAAAACAGGTGTTCCGGCAGAAAAAATTGTCATCGCCATTTTTATTCCAAGCCCGAAAATTCCCCAAACAAGAGCTCTCGGAACTAAACCGAAACCTTTGTAATTATATACACCTTTAGATAATCTTAATCCGATTGCTTCTCCCGTAGTTGATAAAAGTGCGAATTTAACAAAACTCATTATCATTCCATGTTCTCTATTCAGTCTTTCATAACATTCATAAACAGCAGGGAAAATAAAAAAAGGAAGTAATACTATAATTACAACAAAAATAAAAATAAAATCTTTTTTCTTCATACAAATATCTTTTTCGTCATAAGCAAACTATTCAAATTAATTGGTTGACATAGCTTGCAAAGTAAAATTTCTGCAAATTTAATAATTATTGAAGTATATTTGCACATTAATTTTATAAATAATCGGATTGAAATTAAGCGAGCCAAACAAGCGGGTACTGAAAAAATTATGGAAGAACAAGTTAACGGTTGTTTCGGCCTCTTATATTTTTTTATGTATAATAATTGCCGTTTTCGCTTATCAAATCATTCCAGACAAAACTAAAAACGCTAATACACAAAATATTGAAATAGCCATAAAGAAACCCGGCTTTAGAGTTGATATGCTTATAATTGACTCGGTTGTTCATATTCCATTAAGCGAATACAAAAAATCAAATGATACTTTATATTATACTTCTTATGATGGAGATAAAGGATTTACGACTTCCACTAATTATAAGATTGAAAAGAAAAAATATATTTTCGGTACTGATAAGTTCGGCAGAGATGTTTTCAGCAGGTTGATTTTGGGCACAAGAATAAGTTTATCTATCGGAATTATCGCTGTAGTATTATCACTTCTGATAGGTGTTTTCTTCGGATCATTAGCAGGTTATTTCAGAGGAAGAGTAGATTCTGTGATAATGTGGCTTATAAACGTAGTTTGGTCGATTCCTTCGGTTTTATTAGTTATTGCCATAAGTTTTGCATTGGGACGAGGATTTTGGCAGGTATTTGTTGCTGTCGGGTTAAGTTTATGGGTTGATGTTGCGCGATTGGTTCGCGGACAAGTTATTTCAATTAAGGAACAGGAATATATAGACAGTGCAAAAACATTAGGGTTTAAAACAAGCAGAATAATAATGAAACATATCTTGCCTAATTTAATTGGCCCACTACTTGTTATATCTGCCAGCAATTTTGCAAGTGCAATTTTGTTGGAAGCCGGATTAAGTTTTCTCGGAATTGGCGTTCAACCTCCTATGGCATCATGGGGAACAATGATAAAAGAAAGCTATGCTTATTTAATTCTCGGAGATCCTTACCTCTCTATACTTCCAGGAATAGCAATAGTTTTGATGGTATTGGCATTTATGTTACTCGGCAATGGATTGCGTGATGCTCTTGATGTTAAATAATGTTAAGCACTTCCCCATTCATATATTTTAATATTCATTTTTCTTATTTTTGCTCCCGAAAATTTAAACTAAGATAAAACATGGACATAGAAATTACCAATTTGACGAAGAAATACGGCACACAAAAAGCTGTCGACAATATTTCTTTCAAAGTTAAGACAGGAGAAGTTCTCGGATTTTTAGGTCCGAATGGTGCGGGGAAAACTACAACCATGAAGATTATTACAACTTA
Source organism: Bacteroidales bacterium (assembly GCA_031276035.1). Classification (NCBI taxonomy): domain Bacteria; kingdom Pseudomonadati; phylum Bacteroidota; class Bacteroidia; order Bacteroidales; species Bacteroidales bacterium. The sequence goes on from JAISNV010000013.1 coordinate 9,780, forward strand.
CTTCTCTCCTACCTCGGGAGATGTCACTGTCGGTAATTATTCTGTTACAAAAGAACCCGAAAAAGTGAAACCGTTAATCGGATATTTACCTGAAAGCAATCCGCTTTACCAAGACATGGCAATTATTGATTATCTTCGTTACTCCGCTCTATTACAAGGTGTAAAGAAAAGTGAATTAGATAACAGATTGATTGAAATGATTAGCATTTGCGGACTTGAACGTGAAAAACACAAAAACATCAATGAGTTATCTAAAGGTTACAAACAACGCGTAGGATTAGCGCAAGCATTAATTCATGACCCTGAAGTTTTAATCTTAGATGAACCTACTTCCGGTTTGGATCCGAATCAGATTATTGAAATCCGCGAACTTATCAAAAGAATAGGAAAAGAAAAAACAGTTATTTTAAGTTCTCATATTCTTGCGGAAGTTGAAGCTACTTGCGACAGAATCTTGATTATCAACAAAGGTAAGATCGTGGCCGACGGCAGTCCCAGCGAATTAAGAAACCGCGCGCATGACGCCGAAATTCTTACTATTAAAATTGAAGACGGCGAAACAAATGAAATTCACAGAATATTAATGGAACTACCGACCGTTTACTCTGTTGATATAATTGAAGGAAGAGAAAACACTTTCGAAATACGTTCAAATAAAGATTGTTCATCCAAACGCGACATATTTTATACTTGCGTAAAAAACAATTGGATACTGACTGAAATGGTGGGTATTGAAACTAAATTAGAAGATATTTTCCGCGAATTAACCAGTAATTAATAACACAAAATTAAAATTACAATGAATAAAACATGGATATTAACACATAAGGAATTGAAAGCATTTTTCGATTCTTTAATAGCTTATATATTAATTGTTATATTTCTTGGGTTTACAGGCTTTTTCACTTGGCTACCATCAGGTGCCGACATCTTTTTTCAAGGTCAAGCTAATTTAAACTCTTTCTTCTCAATATGTTTCTGGTCGCTATTCTTTTTTATTCCGTTAATAACAATGCGTTCATTAGCAGAAGAAAACAGATCCGGAACAATTGAATTATTACTAACAAAACCTATTAGTGATTGGCAAGTTGTTTTAAGTAAATATTTATCGGCACTGATTTTAATCTGCACAGCATTATTATTAACCGTACCGTATTATATTACTGTAGCAAACATCGGTAATGTAGATCACGGCGCAATAATTTCCGGCTATGTAGGACTAATATTGATGAGCAGTGCATACATCGGTATCGGAATTTTTGCCAGCAGCATATCTAAAAATCAGATTGTGGCCGTATTACTTGCATTATGTTTTGGAATATTTTTTCATTTTATTTCCGGAATTTTGGCAGGAAGTTTAAGCGGTTTTTTCGGCAATCTATTCAACTATTTAAGTACCGGTACCCATTTCGAATCATTTGCAAGAGGTGTTATTGACACAAGGGATATCATCTACTTTTTATCATTGACGGCAGCCGGATTAATAGCAGCCGAATCCGTATTAGGAAGAAGAAAATTGTCAAACTAAAAAAAGATGATAATGAAACCATCATGGCAAATAAGTCTTCCCAACGAACAAAAAGAATCCATGTGGTTACATATGAACGAATAAATTAAACATCAATGAATTAAACTTATTTTCATATGAAAACAAAAAAACAATTAACATATAGTCTATTAATAATATTAGGTGCGCTTATTCTGGTAAATGTTATCTCTGTTAATTTCTTCAAAAGATTTGATAATACTCAGAATAAAGATTATACTATGAGTAAGGCTACAAAGAATATTCTAAAAAATCTTAATGAACCTGTTACAATTACTGCATATTTTACCAAAGATTTACCCCCGCAATATTCTAAAGTAAGAAAAGATTTTCAAAATGTATTGAGTGAATATTCTACCATTTCCAAAGGAATGGTCAGGTATCAATTTATTGACCCTAATACTCCCGAATTACAACAAGAAGCAGCTCAAAACGGCATTTACCCTGTTATGATTAACGTTCGTGCAAAAGATAAGATTGAGCAACAACGTGCATATATTGGAGCAGTAATTAAAGCCGGAACAGGTGTTGAAACTATTCCAATTGTTCAGAGCGAATCAGCAATCGAGTATAATTTAACAATGGCCATTAAAAAATTAACTATTGTTGAAAAACCATTTATCGGAATTATTCAAGGACATGGTGAGCCCAACATGCAATCTTTAAACAACGCTTTAGGCGAAATATCTTATTTGTATAATATTGAACCTCTTTACTTATCCGATTCTATTAATTTAATTAAATATAAAACTCTTGTTATTAACGCACCGAAATCGGAATATTCTCTTGATGAAATTGCCAAATTGGAAGAATATTTATCTTACGGAGGTAAATTACTTCTTAATTTAGAACACAACACCGCTGACCTACAATCAAATATGCAAATCACTGCTAATCATACAGGATTGGAAGCTTGGCTTTCAAATTACGGATTAATCATTGAAGATAATGTTGTTATTGATAAACATTGCGGCAATATAGGAGTACAGCAACAACAGGGTCCGTTCAACATGACAATTCCAATGTCATTTCCATACATGCCAATCATTTCTAATTTCGGAGACCATCCGATTACTGAGAAACTTCAAGGATTAATATTTCTGTTTCCAGCATCAATTCAATATACAGGAACAAACATGGAATATACTCCTTTATTGCTTACATCAAATGCTTCGGGAACTCAAACTCTGCCGGCATATGTTAATTTACAGAAAAAATGGACTAATTCGGATTATCCTCTCTCAGGAATTGCAATCGGGGGAGTTCTGTCAGGTAGTTTCAATAATGGCCCTAGCACGTCAATTATTGTGATTGCTGATGGAGATTATATGTTAAGCCAGGGACAACAAAGGGTAAATGCAGACAATATTAATTTGTTTGCCAATTCGATAGATTGGTTATCCGATGATACCGGATTAATAGACTTACGCTCTAAAGGTTTATCTTACAGACCAATTGATGACATGGAAGATAGTAAAAAAGCATTTTTAAAATGGTTGAATTTCTTATTACCAATAGCAATAATTATTTGTTTCGGATTAATAAATATGCAAATCAGAAGATCAAAACGAGTTAAAAGAATGGAGGAAAATTATGTCAAGTAAAAAAAGCAAAAGATTAATTTTAAGTATCTGTATTTTTGTAATTCTTGCAGTAATTGTAATTTTACAATTCACTGTTTTTAATAAAAGAGGTGAGCGGAATTTCAAAGAAATATTAAATCCTGTTGATTATAATACAATTGACAGAATTGAATATATTATGCCATCTAATAATATACCTGCAATATTAACAAAAGAAGGCAATATTTGGAAAATAACAAGAAACGATACTACATACACTGCTGATTATTTGCTGGTAGAAAATGTATTAAGAGAAACTACAAAAGTCAAACCTGCGCGTATTGTAGCTGTAAGTAAAGATAAATTAGAAGAATATGATTTCAAAGACGATAAGACAATTCCGGTAAAATATTTTTCAAATGGAAAAGTTGTAGCCGAATATCATATCGGAGGTTATGAATTTTTGTCGTTACCGTCTACCGATCCGAATGGAAGACCCCGTGACGGAATGTTTACATTTATTAAAGAACCTAAAAGTGATATTATTTACTCTATATGGGGGTTTCTAAGAACATTCTTTAACAGCGATATAAACTTACTGAGAAATAAAATTATCTACAATATAAATAACAACGATGACATACTTGAGGTTGTAGGCTTGTTCAACGATGAAAGTAATAATTTTTTATTAGTCAAAAATGCTGATAATTTATGGGTATATAACGGCAATATTGTTGATGATGAGAATATTAATAAGATAAATACTTATCTTCAAAAAGTAAAATCGCAAACCGGAATCGTATTCTATCAAGACGAGTATTCCAAAGATAATGTTGAAACAATAACCATTAAGGGCAATAACTTTTCTCCTATAGTACTTAACTTCTATCCCATCGAAAACACGAAAGACTATGTATATGAGTCGAATACTTATAATGAAGGTGTCTTTTACGATAAAAACGGTTCCCAGCGAGGAAGGCTCATTTTAGAATTTTAATGTTTAAATACAAAAACACAAAGCTTTATTTCTTGAATTTTCAAAGTTAAAAAGAATTCTATTTGCGTTTTTCAAAGTTAAAAACACTTTAACTTTTTTTGTAGTATTTATTCCATTTAAAAAATTAATTCCGTTTTAAATTATTATCTTTGCAGAAAATTTTTAATAACCAAATTTATTATATTAATTATGAAAAGAAATGTAATCATTATCGGTGCAGCCGGGAGAGATTTCCACAATTTCAACATGTACTTTAGAGACAATCAGGATTATAATGTGGTAGCCTTCACTGCTGCGCAAATCCCTGACATTGACGGAAAAAAATATCCAAAAGAGTTAGCCGGAAAATTGTATCCGAACGGAATTCCAATTGTAGCAGAAAGTGAACTTGTAGATTTAATCAAGAAAAACAAAGTTGAAGAGTGTATATTCTCATACAGTGATGTAGAATATAATAAGTTAATGAGCTTGGCTTCTATAATCAATGCTGCAGGTGCTGATTTTAGATTACTTGGCTTAGATTCAACAATGTTGAAATCTACGAAACCAGTTATCGCTACAGGTGCCGTTAGAACAGGCGGCGGAAAAAGCGAAGCTTCAAGAAGAATTGTTGATGAACTTAAAGCTTTAGGTCTTACAGTAATTGCCATACGTCATCCAATGCCATATGGTGACCTTGTAAAACAAGCTGTTCAACGTTTTGCAACTGTTGAAGACTTGAAAAAACATGAGTGCACTATCGAAGAAATGGAAGAATACGAACCACACGTAATGCGTGATACCATTATTTATTCAGGTATAGATTATGAAGCAATATTACGTGAAGCTGAAAAAGAAAATCCGGATGTAATCCTTTGGGATGGTGGAAATAATGACTTCCCATTCATCCGTCCTGACCTTATGATCACAATGGTAGATCCACAAAGAGCAGGTCATGAATTACGTTACTACCCCGGAGAAACAACTTTAAGAATCGCTGATGTTGTAGTTGTTAATAAAATTGAAAGCGCTGATTTAGACGACCTTATGTTTGTTAGAGAAAATGTAGCATATGCTAATCCGAACGCTTTGGTAATTGATGCCGTTTCTCCTACATTTGTCGACAAACCTGAACTTATCAGAGGAAAACGCGTTTTAGTAATTGAAGAAGGTCCAACTGTTACTCATGGAGAAGTGGAATACAGCTACGGTAGTTTAACAGCTTTGAAATACGGTGCTGCTGAATTAGTTGATCCGAGACCTTACGCTGTGGGTAAATTGAAAGAAACATTTGAAAAATATCCGGATTTAGGTCCAATTTTACCTTCTATGGGCTATAGCGCACAACAAGTAAAAGATTTGGAAGCAACAATCGAAAATACGCCTTGCGATTTAGTAGTTATTGCCACACCTATTGATATTAACAGAATTATCAAAATCAATAAACCTTCAGTGAAGATCGGTTACGAACTTCAAGAAATCGGGAAACCTGATTTCAAAGATGTTATTGGCGATTTTGCTGCTAAACACAACTTGAAAAAATAATTTTTTAGAAAAGGCGACTCTTTGAAGGTCGCCTTTTTTTTGCCCTAATGTTAACAAAAACAACATCAAAGCAAAAAAATAAAACCAACAATATATCTTTACCAAATGAAAAACAAAAGTTTAATTTCAATTACCGATTACAATAAAGATGAATTATTGCAACTCATCAATTTGGCCGAATACTTTGAAGAAAATCCGGAACCAAGCTTGCTTCATGACAAAGTTATTGCTTCTCTCTTTTTTGAACCATCCACAAGAACAAGATTGAGTTTTGAAACGGCAATACAAAGGCTTGGTGGTAAAATCATCGGATTTACCGACGCTTCTACCTCAAGCGTGCAAAAAGGAGAATCATTACGCGATACTATTACCAACATCAGTTTGTATGCCGATTTGATAGTTATGCGTCATCCTCTCGAAGGTGCGGCAAGATTTGCTTCTGAAGTTTCGCATGTGCCTATCATCAATGCGGGCGACGGTGCAAATCAGCATCCTACACAATGTATGCTCGATCTTTTTTCCATAAAGAAAACCCAAGGTACACTCGAAAATCTTAACATCACTTTAGTTGGCGATTTAAAATACGGAAGAACAATACATTCTTTAGTGCAAGCAATGTCTAATTTTAATGCAACATTCTATCTCGTCTCCCCAGATGAATTAAGATTACCGGCTACTATCATTCAAAATATTAAAGATGCAAATCTCAAATATTACGAAATGAAATCACTCGAAGAAGCAATTCCATTATCCGATTTACTTTATATGACTCGTGTACAAAGAGAACGCTTTGCCGATCCGCTTGAGTATGAAAAAGTTAAAAACAGTTACATTTTGAAAAACAGTATGCTTGTAAATTCAAAACCAAATCTTAAAGTTATGCATCCGTTGCCGAGAGTTAACGAAATCAGTATTGATGTAGATGAAAACCCAAAAGCATATTATTTTCAACAAGCATTAAATGGAGTTTACATGCGAGAAGCACTTTTAGCAAGAATTTTAGGTCTTAAATAATAATTTAAATGATAATGGAACAAAGAAAACAATTGATAGTTTCTGCTATCGAAAATGGCACAGTAATAGATCATATACCTGTTGACAGTTTATTTACAGTAGTAAAAATCTTGGAATTAGAAAAGCTCAACGAGCAAGTAACAATAGGCTACAATTTTGAAAGTAAAAAATACGATAAAAAAGGTATTATTAAAGTAGCTAATAAATACTTTAAAGACGTAGAATTGAACAAAATAGCATTAGTTGCCCCAAGTGCATCAATTATTGTTATCAAAGACTTTCAAGTTATTGAAAAGAAAAATGTTGAATTACCCGAAACAATCGGAAATATAGTCTCTTGCATCAATCCTAAATGTATTACAAACAATCAGGAAGTTGACTGTAAATTTACATTAGTGAACAATAAAAACGAAGAGTTGAAAATCAAATGTCATTATTGCGAGAAATATACCACTAAGAAAAATATGACTTTTAAATAATTATTGATTTCTTTATATCAGTTCGATATTTAGCACGGCATTACAAAAACTTTACCATAATTTTTATCGCAAGCCTGTAAGTATGTGATAAAAAATTAATTATCTTTGCAATAATCAAAACATTAAAATTAAATAACAATGAAAAAAATATTAACAATAACTTTAACTGTATTTTGCGCAGTTATGTTATGCAAATCCCAAGAAAACATGAAATTAGAATTCAAAACTGAAAAAGAGAAAGCAAGCTATGCTTTAGGAATGCAACTAGGAAATAATTTTCAACAACAAGGTTTTTTGACAAATCTTAATTTTGATTATATAATTGCCGGCATAAAAGACCAGGTCAATAATCAAGCACAGATAGATATAAATGAAACAGATCAAATTTTAACCCAATTTTTTACCGAACTGCAAAAAGTACAATCATCCGGTAATATTGAAGAAGGGGAAAAATTTCTTGCCGAAAATGCAAAACGCAAAGAAGTTGTTGTAACCGAAAGCGGTTTACAATATGAAATCTTAGTTGAAGGAAACGGTCCAAAACCTAACGCAACAAGCACAGTAAAAACTCATTACAAAGGCACTTTACTCGACGGAACAGTTTTTGACAGTTCATACGACAGAGGCGAACCTTTATCATTTCCATTAAATCAGGTAATAAAAGCATGGACTGAAGCATTGCAACTAATGCCTGTAGGATCAAAATGGAAACTCTATGTTCCCTACTATTTAGGTTATGGCGAAAGAGGTGCCGGAGCACTTATCGGTCCGTATGCAACTTTGATTTTTGAAGTTGAATTACTTGATATTGAAAAATAATTAAATAATATTTCATTACGAGAAATATGCAATGAAATAATTTATTACTGAATTAACTTGTTTAATTGATTATTTCGGGGCTATATTTCTCGTAATAATATAAAAATATGAAACTTTGGGTCTTAAACTTTAAATTTCATGAAGATTAAAATAGCGACCTACTCTAATCCCGAAACTTCTATAATCTCAAAATCGAAAAAAATTTTAACTGATTTTCTTTTTGATTTTGATTTTACATTTACCGATAATGATGCCGATGTTATTTTTTTCGCATCGGGCGGTTCGGAGCAAGACGCTTTAGATAGCTTTTCGAGAACTACAGGCACAATTATCCTTTTAGCAAATTCCCGTGGAAACTCTTATGCGGCTGCTACTGAAGCATTATCTTATCTTATTGATAATGGCATTAAAGCTCATTTAATCAATATTGAAGAAGAAAAAGCTAAAGAAGATTTCCAAATCGCATTTAAAGAAAAAACTACCGGAAAATTAAAAGGGAAAAAAGTTGCTCTAATTGGCGAAGTCAGCGATTGGCTTATTAATTCGAAAGTTGAAGAAAAAAGTATTCAAAAAATCTTCGGAATCGATTTGATTCATTTACCTTGGAATAAATTACCTGATTACAGAACACTTGATATTGACGAAACATTCATAAACAATTTTGATAATATTAATCGAAATGATTTACTTGAGACATCTAAAGTTTACAGATTGCTTAAAAACATCATTTACGAATATCGACTTTCAGGATTCAGCATCGAATGTTTTCCAATGGCAAAATCGCATAAAACAACAGCCTGTTTACCACTTGCATTGATAAACGCCGAAGGTATTACTGCTTCCTGTGAAGGAGACCTTACATCATTAATCGGAATGATGTACATCAAAGAACTGACTGGAAAAATTCCCTGGCAGGCAAATTTAGCCGGTATAAATGGGAACAAAGTTTTATGGGCGCATTGTACTGCACCTCTAAATATGCTTAATGAAATTAATATTACAACTCATTATGAAACAAATTCCGGCACTGCAATTCAAGGTAAAATCAAAGGTGAAGAATGTAATATTTTTCGTTTCAACAAAACATTAACAAAACAATTCTATTGTAAAGGAAAAATAATTGCAACACCAAAACATAATTTTGCCTGCCGTACACAAATTGAAACAATATTACCTAACGAGTGTATTAATTTATTAAGGAACAATCCTTTAGGAAATCATCACTTAATTTGGATATAAAATGTTAGGAATTAAGCAAATAAAATCGTTACAACAAAGGAAGAATAGAATTGCTTACGGAATGTTTATTGCCGAAGGAATTAAAACAGTTTCGGATATAATGGACTTGGGTAGCAAACCTGAAATTTTATATTATATTGATGGCCCCAATATCCCTTTGAAAATCAAAGAACAAGGCGAACCTGTTGACCAATCTCTGATTGAAAGAATTTCTTGTCTAAAGACTCCCCCACCTGTTTTTGCCGTTTTCAAAAACTTTAAGGAAAATAATACTAAAATTGATCAACGCATTTTTTCCGAAATGATTAAAGATCATATAATTTTCCTTGATAACATTTCCGACCCGGGTAATTTCGGAACTATTATCAGAACTGCCGACTGGTTCGGATTCAAGAACATTGTTTGTTCCGAAGATACCGTTGAGATGTATAATCCAAAGGTTGTACAATCAACTATGGGTTCTATCGCCAATGTGAATATTTACTACGTAAAATCTAAAGATTTTCTCAGTCTTGCTAAAAGTTGTAACACAAAGATATACGGCACTTTTTTAAACGGTAAAAATATCAGAGAAGACCGGTTCGATGAGAATTCAGTCTTCATTATTGGTAATGAAGCAAATGGAATATCAAAAGAAGTAGAAGATTTCGTCAGTGACAGAATATTTATACCTGATAACAATCCATCAAAAATAAGTGAATCTTTAAATGCAGGAGTGGCATTTTCTATTTTATGTTACAGATTAAGATAGTTAATTTACAGACAAATATACTCCTAACTATACCGAAAGTAAATTTTGATATTTCCCAAAGTAAGATATTAAAAAAATAATATTCTAAAATTCCTATATCATTAAGAGAGATTTCGCAATTTCATTCGTTATGATTTAACACCTTTTGCCGCTACAAACCTGTCATTTCCCCTAAAATCTTTATTAATCGTAACTCCGTTAAAATATTGTTTAAGAAGAGTTATTATCTCTTCGGCAAAAAGGTTATTTATCTCTAAATACAGTCTTCCCGTATCTTTTAACAAAAAAGGTAAAGCATCAATAATTGCTTTATAATATTTTAGTCCGTCATCATTAGGAACAAAAAGCGCAAGTTCCGGTTCATAATCCAAAACATTCTTTTTCATCAAAGATTTTTCCTTTTCCAAAATGTAAGGAGGATTTGAAACGATGATATCAAACAGTTCAGTGCCACGGGTTTTTAATTCCGAGTTAAATATTTCGGGTTGCGAAAAGTTTTGTAAATCATGGCTTCTAATATGCATATTTACTCTCCAATCACTATCGTTTATCAGAAAAACATCACCATAAAAAAAATCAATATCAACACCTAAATGTTTCATATTCCGCCTTGCAACATTCAATGCTTCTTCAGAAATATCCATTCCGGAAACTTCAAAATTTTCACTTTCTAAGTCTAAGGTAATCGGAATACAACCCGAGCCGGTACCGATATCTAAAACTTTCAATTTTTCATCTGTTTTTTCAGAATCTAAAATCAACTTAACAAGTTCTTCAGTTTCATTACGAGGAATTAAAACATTCTTATCAACATAAAATTCCCGACCATAAAAATGTGCTTTATTTAAAATATATTGAATCGGTTCATTATTCATAAGCCTGCGGAAATAAACATCTAAAATCTGTTGTTGTTCCTGAATTTCATTATTTTCCATTAACAATAATCCCAATTGTTTCTCAAGAACACTTTCATATAAAAGTCTCAGAATACTTTCCGCTTCATTTTTGTCATACAACTTAGAAAGTAAACTCAAATGCTGTTTATAAATATTTCTTATCATCATAATTAATGGATGCTAAATTACAAAATTTTATTGTACTTTTGACAAATTTTAAATTTATGTACTATTTAATTATTGCTATTCTTACTGCCACTGCTATACTTTTGGCTTTTAAAATTGCGGGAAAATTCAATGCCAACAATTTACACATAGTTACAATAAATTATTTTGTGGCTGCCTGCTTGGGAATGATTATATCAATAAACCAAGGTTCAAGTATTAATTATTTTAATTATGACTGGTTTGGGTGGTCTATTTTATACGGAGTATTTTTTATTTTAGGATTTTTATTATTCGGATATTCTACGCAGAAATCAGGAATTTCGGCTACGGCCATTAGTTCTCGCGTATCAGTCATTATTCCGGTAATCTTCGGATTCTTTTTATTCAAGGAAGCAATTAATAATTATATTATCATAGGTATAATAGTAGCTATTTTAGCATTGATACTGATTAATTTACCTGCCGGAAATGCGAAGGCACTAAAAAATACGGGCACGAAGGTTAATATGATAATGTTTGTCCCTATCTTACTGTTCTTTGTTATTGGTATTAATGATACTATTATCAAAATTGCCCAACATTATCTGATAAAGAACAATGATTACTCCGAATTCATTTCGTCAGGTTTTTTCTTTTCTTCTCTAACCGGTGTTGTAATAATGTTAATTAAAAAGAATTGGAAAGTAAAACTCTCTTCAATCATTATCGGATTTATTTTAGGTATTATCAATTATATAAATTTCAGATCGTTAATAATCGGACTTGGGGAAATGCCTGTTACCGTTTTTATGCCTGTATATAATATCGGTGTTGTTGTTTTATCATTGCTTATAGGCATTATTGCTTTCAAAGAAAAAGTTTCGCCAACAAATATTATTGGTATCGTACTTGCAATTTTGGCAATAATTTTATTAACAATATGAACTTAAAAAAAATATTATTCATAATTATCTTACTAATAAGTATTACCCATTCTATGCCCGCACAAAAAACTGTAGAAATAATAGCAACAAGTGATGTTCATGGAGCTATTTTTCCTATTGACCTTGTAATGGATAAAGAAGATGTTCCGTCATTAACGCATATTTTTTCTTACATCAGAATGCAAAGAAATTTGAGCGACAGGGAAATTTTACTTATTGATAACGGCGATTACCTTCAAGGAAACCCGATTGTTTATTATTACAATTTTATTAATAAAGATGATGTTCATATAGGTGCACAGGTATTTAACGATATGGGATACGATTGCATGTGTATTGGAAATCACGATTTTGAAGCAGGGCATAGTGTTTATGATAAATTTAATAAAGATTTGAATTGTCCGCTTTTAGGCGCTAACGTTATCGATATCAAAACCGGAAAACCTTATTTTAAACCTTATGCTGTTTTTGAGCGCAGCGGAAAAAAAATAGCGGTTCTCGGATTAACAACACCCGCCACTCCTACATGGATTCCGGAAACAATGATTTCTGGACTTGAATTTCAAGATATGATTGAAGCGGCAAAATATTGGGTACCTTATATTAAAGAAAATGAAAATCCCGATTTATTGATAGGATTATTTCATTCGGGGGTTGATTTTACTTTTAATTATCAAGATTCTACAACATATAAAAACGAAAATGCAAGTTATTTGGTTGCAAAACAAGTTGACGGAATTGATGTTATCATTGCAGGCCATGATCATCAAGGGCATAATATAAGGATGAACAATGATTTCGGCAATGAAGTAATCATTGTTGCCCCAACAGCTAATGCAAAGGATTTCTGCAGTATAGAAGTTAATTTTGATGATAACAAAAAAGAAATCAAAACTCATATTTACACAACATATTCACTAAGTATTGATTATCCGTTTTTAAAAAAATATAATAATCAAATACTTGAAATTGAAGATTACTTCTTGAAACCTTTAGGAATAATCACAGAAAACATGAATGCTGTTGAAGGTGTATTTAAAAACGATGCAATCACAAATATTATTCATTCGGTACAAATGGAGGCAACTAATGCGGATATATCTTTATCCGCGCCATTATCAACATCAAGTAAAGTTCATAAAGGGATGCAAAAACGTAAGGATCTGTTTAAACTTTACAGATTCGACAATTTTTTGTATTGTATGGAATTTACCGGTCAAGAAATTCTTAATGTATTGGAATTTTCATATTGGCAATGGTTCAACCAGATGAAATCGAAAGATGATTATTTGATAAGATATAAAAACCCGAGCAAAAACCATTCTTTCAAAAAACATCCCACTACATTTACTCCGCCTTACAATTACGAATCTGCAAAAGGAATCAATTATATTGTTGATGTTTCAAAGCCCTTTGGAGAAAGAGTTAAGATTATTTCAATGGCTAACGGAGATAAATTCGATCTTGAAAAGAAGTATAAGGTAGCTGTGAATTCTTATCGGGGAACCGGTGGTGGCAAACATTTTACAGATGGAGCCGGATTAACTGCCGATGAGCTGAAAGACAGAATAATTTTTGTTTCCGAATATGATGTTAAGTATTATATTGGCGAATGGTTAAAAAAACATTCGCCGTATACTCCGAGCAAAGAAGAAAATTGGAAAATTGAACCGGAGAAATGGTTTAAAGCCGGATACAATCGCGAAAGAAATATGTTTAATCATTAATGAGCGATATTAAAGACACATATAAAACTTTAGCAAAAACATCAGAAGGATATTTTAGAGATAAAGGTAGTAAATTCTATGCTTTTGCTTATCCGGTAAATTCAGAAAAAGATATAAAGGATATTCTAAACGAATTAAAAAAACAATATTATGATGCTCGTCATCATTGTTATGCATACAGATTAGGAATTGAGAATGATGAGAGGTACCGTATAAATGAAGATGGAGAGCCATCCGGAAGTGCGGCAAAACCTATATACGGACAAATTTTATCTCACGAAATAACAAATGTACTAATTGTTGTTATCAGATATTTCGGCGGTATCAAACTTGGTGTTCCGGGATTAATAAATGCGTATAAAACAGCAAGTAAAGAAGCTATTGACAATAATGAAATTGTTGAAAGAATTTTATACGAAAATTGTAGAATCGAATATAAATATGACAATATCAACTCGGTAATGAGAATAATAAAAGATGAAGAATTAAATATTTCAAATCAAGAATATATTGATGATAAAATTATTACCACAATAGAAATCAGAAAGTCTAAAATTGGTAGTATAAAAGAAAAATTTTCGTCTATTTATAATGTTAATTTTTTTGATAATGACGATATTTCAGCATAAAGTTTTCTAAGTACATATTTTAGAATTTTTTACAAGGTAATTTTGAAAGAATAAAATAATAGTAATATTTAAAATATCAAACATAAAAACATGCTACACGCTGTAAAACAACAATATGCTTATTTTTATTCGATCTAAATAAACGATAGGAATTTATAACTTAAAGTGTATATTAACTAATAGAATTTTTATAAAAAATTCTCATATACAAAAAAAAATCTAAAGATAAAAGAGTCTGAAAGAATTTTTTTTAACTATTTTTTTATGACTTTTGCACAATAGAAAATATAAAAACTATTTTTTTAAAAGTACTGACTAATTACTAATTTTTTCAAAATTTAGAGGATATTATGAAGAAAGATTGCTTAACTGTATGGAATAATTGTCTTGCAATAATTAAAGATAATGTTAGCGCGGAAAATTTCGAGACATGGTTCAAACCTATTAAAGCAATTAAATTAGATAACAGCATATTAACTATTCAAGTGCCGTCGAGTTTTTACTATGAATGGCTTGAAGAACATTACATAGATATTTTAAGAAGGGTTGTAAAAAGAGAGATCGGAAATGATGGTCGCTTGGAATATAGTATTATTGTAGATAGTGGTGCGGATAATGTTAAGAACACTATAAATTTGCCCGCGACAAGCAAGAAGGAAACCAATAATCCATCTATATATATGCCCATTGATATCAATAACAACAAATCTTATATACCAAATCCCTTCATTATCCCCGGTCTGAAGAAAATAAAAGTAAACTCACAATTAGTCGACACATATTCTTTTGACAATTTTATTGAAGGTGATTGTAATCGTGTTGCTCGTTCGGCCGGATATGCAATTGCGGCAAATCCTGGTAAAACAAGTTTCAATCCTTTATTCATTTACAGTAATGTAGGATTAGGCAAAACACATTTAATGCATGCAATAGGCTTGCAAGTCAAAAAAATATATCCGGATAAAACCGTTCTATATATTACTGCAGAACAATTTATTCAACAATATGTTGAATCTTGTAAAACCAATAGTGTTAATGATTTTGTCCATTATTATCAAATGATTGACGTATTATTGGTTGATGATATACAAGCAATATCCGGTAAGGAAAAAACTCAAGAAACTTTTTTTCACATATTTAATCATCTACATCAGAACGGTAAGCAGATTGTTATTTCGTCTGATAAACCGCCGTTACAATTAGTTGGGTTCGAACAAAGATTATTATCCAGATTCAAATGGGGATTATCTGATGAGCTGCAGCCACCTGATTATCAAACCAGAATAGCTATTCTAAAAAAGAGAATATATAAAGACGGAATAGAGTTTCCGGAAGAAGTAATAGAATATATGGCTCAAAGTATTAATTCTAATATCAGAGAACTTGAAGGCGCATTGATATCAATAATAGCACAATCATCATTAAACAGAAAAGAAATAACACTGGATTTGGCTAAACAAATTATTGAAAAGTACGTCAAACAAAGCTCTCCTGATGTTACAATTGATTATATCTTCAAATTAGTTAGCACTCATTTTGGAATCTCAATTGAAACATGCAAATCTTCAACCCGTCGCCGCGAGATTGTACAAGCAAGGCAATTAATCATGTATCTTACAAAAAAATACACGAAATTATCTCTAACTTCTATCGGGCAGCAATGCGGAAATAAAGACCACGCCACTGTTTTACATGCATGCAAAACCATCAGCAATTTATTAGAAACAGACAAACTATTTAAAGGTCACGCCGATACTATTGAGAGAAAACTCAAACAAGTCTAAATATTATGAATAAACAAGCCGGAACATTATTCCTTATCCCGTCGTTAATCGGTGATAAACCGGCTGAAACTTGTATTCCGGAATATAATCAACAAATTATAAATACCTTATCAGATTTTATTGTCGAAGAGGAGAAATCATCATATAAAATCTTACGCAAAATAGGATTTAAAAATTCTTTCGATAGTGTTAATTTTTATCAAGTTAACGAGCATACAAAAGATTCCGATATAATTAACTTTTTAAATCCGGCTGAGAATGGTATTAACATGGGATTATTGAGTGAAGCGGGCTTACCGTGTATTGCGGATCCGGGCAATATTATTGTTAAAGCCGCACATGAAAAGAATATTAAAGTTGTTCCTTTAGTTGGACCTAATTCAATAATTTCTGCACTGATAAGCTCAGGATTAAACGGGCAGAATTTTGCTTTCAACGGATATTTACCGATCAAACCTCATGAAAAAGAACAAAAAATAAAACAACTTGAAAGGATATCGCGAGAATTTAATCAAACTCAAATATTCATTGAAGCGCCATATCGCAATATCCAATTATTTCAATCCTTACTAAAAATCTGTAATCCGAACACATTATTAACCGTTGCTTCCAACATTCATTGTTTTAATGAATTTATTTTAACAAAACCAATATTCGAATGGAATTTATTACCTTTGCCGGAAATTCATAAAAAACCAACCGTATTTTTATTTGAGAGTAACGGGTTTAAGATAAAATAATGGACTTCAAAACGAAGCGAAATCACAAAAAATTTAATTATTAGTTTTTTCACCTCGACAGATAAGATGTTATGAATCCGAAGGTTTAGATACGAATCTTAGAATTATTAAATATATAACTTATGAAAAAGATATCATTATCATTAATAATCGCAGTTCTGCTATTTAACGGATGTACCTGTCCGCAAGAGAAAGCTAAATACATCTTTTACTTTATCGGTGATGGGATGGGCTTAGCACAAACAATATTAGCGGAAAATTATCTTGATGTTAAAGCTTCTGATACTGCTACAATTCATTTGGAATTAAATGAAATGCCTGTAGCAGGGTTTTCTACTACATATTCTGCAAACAATTTGGTAACATGCTCTTCTGCAGCTGGAACCGCACTTTCAACAGGAAGAAAAACAAACAACGGGATGTTGGGAGTTAATCCGGATACAATTCCTTTAACTTCAATTGCTCAGATTCTACATGAACAAGGATATAAAGTAGGAATTATTTCTTCTGTATCAATAGATCATGCGACGCCGGGTGCCTTTTATGCACATTCCGTAAGTAGAAACGAATATCTTGATATTGCCAAAACTATTCCTGAAACCGGTTATGATTATTTCGGCGGCGGCGGATTATTAGCCGCTTATGAAGACAGCACAATTTATCAGTATATAAGTGAGAATGGTTATTTAGTAAGCAATGACAAGAGCGTCATTGATAATCACAAACTTGAAGACGGCAAATTGTATGCTTACAGCAAATTGCTCTGCGACGCAGGAGACATTCCATACTATATAGACGAACCTAAATATGAAATGAGGTTACCTTATTTCTTGAAAAAAGCTATTTCACTTTTTTCTAAACCAGAAGACAAATTTTTTATTATGATTGAAGGCGGAAAGATAGATTGGTCGTGCCACGGCAATGATGCTGCCACTACCCTATTTGAAGTCATTGATTTCAATGATGCATATAAAGTCGCTTATGAATTTTATCTAAAAAACCCAAAGGAAACTTTAATTGTAATGACTGCCGATCATGAAACCGGAGGATTAAGTATAGGACAGAAATCTACTCATTACAACAATTTTCCTGCATTACTTGAATATCAAAAGGTTTCAGAAAGCAGATTTAATGAAATTATTGATGAAATTTCCGGAAACAAACCGTCCTTGGATAACATATACAAACTAATTGAAGAAAATTTCGGTTTTAATAATCACGAGAAAAAATTAAGATTAAATCATGATGACTCTGCCCGAATCGAGTTAGTTTATCAAATGAAATTTAAACACGATAAAATTTCTTCCGATAAAATTGAAAAGTACGATATAAGAAAGAGGGAAACTCTGGCTTCAATTGCAGTAAAAATTATGAGTGAGAAATCCGGTACCGGATGGACAACAAACGATCATTCCGGAATTGCTGTCCCGGTAAGAGCTATTGGTGCTGGAGCAGAGAAATTTGCCGGATTCTATGATAATACTGATATTCCAAAGTATATCTTACAAATCGCACAATAAGGAAAAAATTTTAGAATTGATTAAGCGCATGAATTATTTTTTACGCTCTTAATTTATTGTGTGTTTAAAAGTAAAATTTTTGATTCGATATCTTAACTTCGGATATTAATTTAAAATTACCAGCTCCAATCATCCAAATTCACCTTAAACTCAAGGCAATCCTGAAGATTTTCATCAAGATTGACACAGAAATTTTTCTCAATGATCAGTTCAACAACATCAACTGGGACAACAAAATCTTGCAGTTTATCGGATTTACCTTTTTCATTTCGAATGAAGAAAGCCAAAGCCTGCTGAGTTTTCTCAGTATTAACCACAATTATTTTATAATAATATTCCGGAACAGCCACTCCCGAACCTATTGTACTCAGGTAATCTTTCAAATAAGCACCGGTAACTACGTAGATTGTATCGTACTCAACAGCCCAGTCGCGAACTTTCGCTTCCATTTTACTCCAAATCCCACGATTAAATGGTGGTACTTGAGGCGACATATTTGTATAGTAAAACGACTCATTCATAGCTTCTTTCGTACATGAGTTAGCAGCCGGAAAAAGGTGTCCTCTATCATAACCGCTTTTGGAATAATCCCTATCATTTGCGCAATTCTTATATTCAGGGTCAACTCTAAAATTATCAGTACGTTTTACGTTAGATTTTTCCAGCTCACTGCCAATCAAGCAATAAGACACCCATTCCGCATGCTTATACTTATCAATATAAGATATAGTAAATGCAGAATGTTCAATCAAAATCGCATTTTCAGTATAATCCGGTGCGGCATAATTAGTTAGAAAGTGAATACTAGAAACATTATCCTGCGCATAAATTGAGTCAACCAAAATAATAAACAGAATAAAGATAAGGAGTAAAATATTTTTTTTCATAGTAAAAACCTTATAACACGCGATATATTAATATTTAAATATTGTCTATGTTTAATAAAATTCATTTTAAAACAAAGATTTATTTGTACGATTAAGATTTTTTTCAAGAAACAATCAGGGAAAATTGTTACAACATTTTATCAAATTAATTCGTCTCATTAATCAAAAAAAATCTGATTTTTTTATTTTTATTTCCGAATTTCTTTAGCAATACGTAATAAATAACTAAGGCTGAAAAGGAAATTAACACCCCTAATAAATCGTTACCGGTAAGTTTTATTGTTAATATTAATACTGCAATTAAAATTATTACCGGATAAAGATATGAAAGCCGTGCGGCCGATAATCCTGCAGTTGTTGTCATTCCAAGTTGAACTTTCTGTCCGAGCGATAATTCCGATATATCAACATCACTATAATCTTCGTTACCTTTATTGACATTTATTGAAATTGTTTTAGTAGAAGATTCCGTCATACCGCACACTCTTTTTGCGGCACAACTTCCACAAGCTGCATTTGCTTCAATTTCAACCTTTATTATATCATCATCTATAGAAATAATTTTTCCGCAATGTTTAACAATTTCACTCATAATTTATTTCAAGAAAATTTTAACTGCACGCTCAAATACACCCGTCATATATGAAATAGCCATTCCGTAATTAGTTATAGGAATATTATTGTCAATCGATTTTTTCAGCCTATTTGCCAATTGTTTTTTTGTGAACATACAACCACCGCATTGAATAAGCAAAGCATAATCATCAATATTTTCAGGAATTTCACCGAAACCCGAAACAATTTCAAACTCAAGCTCTTTACCTGTAAAACTTCTTAACAAATTAGGTATTTTCACTCTTCCTATATCTTCGCAAGTCGGGTGATGCGTACATGATTCCAAAATTAGAATCTTATCTCCGTTTTTCAATTCGGAAATCTTCGGTGTCCCTTCCAAATATTTTTCAAAATTTCCTTTAAGTCGAGCCAGAAGAATACTGAAACTCGTTAATGGAATTTCCTGCGGAACAAGCTCATCAACATATTTAAAAACCTGACTATCAGTAACCACTAAAGCAGGTTTAATATTATAATCTTTCAAAACATTTTCCAACTCAGTTTCTTTACACACAATACTTATTGCATTATAATCCAGGATATTTCTAATTGCCTGAACTTGCGGCAATATCATTCGTCCTTCAGGTACTGCAGAGTCAATCGGTGTAACCAAAACCACCAACTCTTTAGGTTTTAGAATTCCATAAAACAAATCATTTGAATTATAAGATGTTTCGGGAACCTTCTCCAAAAGAATCTTAATAAAATCAATAATCACCGGTTTCTTAGACGAGAATAGTAATACTTTCTCCCCCGTTTCCTTTTCAACACCGGCAATAAATTCTTTCGAAGGAATATCAATATCAATCTTATTGTATATTAAAAGATAAGGAATTTCTCTATCATTAAATTTTTTAATAATATCTCTTTCCGGCTCGCCAAATTTCGAATTTGCAACTATTAAAATTGCAATATCAATTTGATCAAGTATCGCATGTGTTTTTTGAATCCTTTTAAGTCCTAACTCACCAACATCATCAATTCCGGCAGTATCTATAATAATAACGGGACCAAATCCGTGTATTTCCAATGATTTCTTTACAGGATCGGTAGTTGTACCGGGTATATCCGAAACTATTGCAATATCCTGACCTGTTATTGCATTAATAAAGGAACTTTTTCCGTTATTCCTTCGTCCGAAAATACCGATATGTATTTTATTTTCTTTTGTTTTCAATATTTTTGATAAGTTTTTCAATAAATTCTTTTGATTCTTTTACTATTGAAACTGCTTTTTCATGTGTTTTCGCTTCGGCATAAATTCTGGCAATAGCCTCTGTATTAGAACCTCTGATATGTATCCAAGAATCTTCAAAATCGACTTTCAATCCGTCATCTTCATTAAAAATTCCCGACTTAAAAAATTGTTTGATTTCAGATATAACAATTGAGATATCTTTTTTATCCTTCAATTCGATTTTATCTTTCTCCATAAAATATTTCGGATAAGACTTTCTAAGTTCAGTCATCTTTTTTCCTGATTCAACGAGGTAAGAAATAATTAAAGCTATTCCGAGTAATGCATCTCTACCGTAATGAAGTTCGGGAAGAATAATTCCGCCGTTGCCTTCGCCACCGATAACAGCATCAACTTCTTTCATTTTCTTAACAACATTCACTTCGCCTACGGCAGAAGCAAAATACTCACAGCCAAACATTTGAGTGAGATCTCTAAGTGCTCTTGATGATGAAAGATTAGATACAGTACTTCCTTTCTTATTTTGAAGAATAAAATCGGCACAAGCAACGAGAGTATATTCTTCACCAAAGTATTCCCCGTTTTCGCTCATAAGTGCAAGTCTATCAACGTCCGGATCAACAGCAATTCCTAAATCGCAATTATTACCCACAACAACTTTTGATAAATCAAGAAGGTTCTCAGCTAAAGGTTCAGCTGTATGAGCAAATTCGCCGGAAATCACACAATTAAGTTTAGTAATATTATCTTTCCTTATTCCTAATTGTTCCAATAAATAAGGTACGGCAAAACCTCCGGTGGAATTAATTCCGTCAACAGCGATTTTAATATTAGAATTCTTAATATTATTTAAGTTTCGTTTAATATAAGGAAGTTCTAATATTTTTTTTACATGAAGTTCCAAAACATCAGGTAATTCCTCAATAATACCGAAATCATTATATTCAACATATTCGAAAACACTTTTTTTAGCAAGTTTATTAATCTTCTCGCCATCGGCGGCATCAATAAACTCACCTTTATCATCAAACAGTTTTAAAGCATTCCAATTCATCGGGTTATGGCTGGCAGAAATCATAATTCCGCCATCAGTATTATAATAAGGTATAGCAACTTCTATTGTAGGAGTGGTAGTTAATCCGCAATCAAGAACATCAACCCCACTCATAATTAATGCATTAACAATAAGCGATTGAACTATTTCGCCGGTAATTCTTCCATCACGACCGACAATAATTTTAGGTCTGTCATTTTTTTCTCTTAATATTAATGCATATGCAGAAGTATATTTAACAATATCTAAAGGAGAAAGGCAATCCCCGTTAATACCTCCAATTGTACCTCTTATACCTGAAATTGATGAAATTAATGTCATGGATTTTTTCTGCAAATGTAATTTTTTTTTTTAAGATATGGTAATGTTGAGCATATTTCTGCAATATAATAGTAAACTTTATTTAAAATTTTAAAAGTATGAAGAAGTATATTATTTATTCAATCAGTATTATTGTTGCAATGGTTGCGGCAATAAATTCGGTTTTTGCTCAATATAATGAGTCAGATATTATTATTACAGAAATTCTGTATAACCCTCCCGGCACAGATTCATTGGAATTTATTGAAATTTACAATTCCGGAACTGTTTCATACAATCTCAACGGTTACAAATTAACCGGTCCGTTTACATATACATTCGACAATATTACAATTCAACCAGGCACATATTATGTGCTTGCTAACGATTCGGCTATAATGCGTAACGCCTTTGGTATTATTACAGGTCAATGGGGTTCGGGGAGTTTGGTTAATACAAATAAAATGATTAAGATTGTTGATAACCAGCAAAATTTAATCGACAGTTTACATTATCAAAACACACTTCCGTGGCCTGCAGTAAACAGCAGTAGCGGCGGTCCTTCGATAGAACTGAATAATATGTTTACAGATAATTCCGATGGAAACAAATGGAAATTTTCGACAAAAATTGGTGTTATGCTGAATAATGGAAATTATCTGTATTGTACGCCGGGCGCATCAAACACGCCATATATTCCTGAAGCAGAATTCAGTGTTCAAAACAGAATTATTCCGATCGGAAGTAACACAAGTTTTCAAAATAATTCTTTCGGCGATAATCTGATTTACAACTGGAGTTTTGAAGGCGGTAATCCTGGCATATCTACAACGCAAAATCCGACAATAACTTACTCTAATTACGGTATTTTTGATGTAAGTTTAAATGTTGTAAATGAAGCCGGAACAAATTCCCGCACAAAGGAAAATTATATTGGAGTTTTACAAACCGATTGTAATATTGTAAATTCATTTCCCTTAGAGGAAAAGTTTACCTCAAACCCACAATGCTGGATAATTCAAAGTGTTAATGGCATCGGAGGATGGGAGCTTTGCAATAATTTCGGTATTGATGACAATTATTCAATAAAATTTGATTGTACAAGCTTACCTGTAGAAACAACAAGCAAAATTATTACCCCGAAATTAGATTTATCAACTTTGCAATTAGCTTATCTACATTTCAACTATTTCGCCGAAATCAGTAATAGTTCTCCTGCAATTTTAAAAGTTCAAGAATTATCATCCGAACTAAACATAATAAACTCACAAGATGTTGAACTTACGAATGGATTATGGAGCACTTATAACAGCGAATTAAACCTTGGTACAGCCTACATTATTATATCAGCTATCAACAAACCGGGTAATACAAATATTTATATTGACAACTTCTCCATCAGTAATTCTCCGGCAAATTCGGTTAAAGTTTCCGGTACTTTAGTCGACATCTACAACAAGCCTGTTAGTAATTTATTGATCAGTGCAGGAAATGACAGTTATGCACACACTAATTCGGATGGTTACTATGAAATTTTTATTGAAAAATCTTGGTCAGGAATTATCAGGGCGGAAAATCCGCAATATTTATATTATCCGGAGTATCATCAGATATTTAATATCGAAGAAAATGTTGAAAATTTAAACTTTGAGGCAGCATTATTACCAAGCGGCTGGATTCACAATAAAACTATGGATTCGCATTCGTTTTGTATTTTGTATGATGCATTTCCATCTATAAATGAGATAACCACCGGTTCATGGATAGGTATTTTTTATAAAGATAATGATAATATTGAAAAATGCTGTGGAGCAGTTGTTTACAAATCACCGGGCACATATTGTCTAAATGCGTGGGGCAGAAATTTATTTACAGGCGATGAGGGTTATTCAGAAGGTGGAGAAATTATCTGGAAATTGTATGATGCTTCGGATGGCACTATTTTCGATGTTGCCGTTGAATATTCATACGGACCGAACGTTTTTCAAAATGACGGAGTTAGCATAATAAATAGTTTCAGTATTGACGTAACAACTCAAACATTAATAATCCCTGAAGGCTGGAGTGCAATATCATCATATGTGATTCCAAATAGTTTGTCTCTTGATAATATTTTTAACAAACATCTTAATCAAATTGTTGCAATTACTAATGACAACGGCATTTATTTACCCAATAATCCAAACAGCACAATAAGTGATTGGGATAGTGAAACCGGTTGGTTAATAAAAACAAATGAAGATATTATTGTGCCATTTAATGGAGGTTCAAACAGCAATTTAAGTGTAACTTTTCCTATCGGCTGGACATTATTTCCGGTAAAAACAGACGTTCCGGTGCAAATAACCGAATTATTTGCAGACATTCTTAATGACATTGATATTATTAAGGGTTATGGTTATAATGACATTTATATTCCAGGAATTTCTCCGAGTTTTGAATTAATTCCAGGAAAAGCATATAAAGCCCGATTAAACAAAGAATCTAATATAATTTTTAATCTCGGAGGTAAGGCCGGTTCCCCGATTATCTACAATCAAGATGAAAATTCGGAAAAAAACATTTACGGGAGTATAAGTCTAACATCATCTGACCATGTGTTTGTTTTTAACGATAATCAGGCATTGATTATCGGGGATAGAATATATGCATACACAAATAACGGACTTTGCGTAGGTGTTGGTGAGGTAAATGAGAATAAAACAGCTATATTTAAAGTATATGGCGACGATTTTATAACTAATTTTATTGACGGTTTATATGAAAATGAGAAAATAAATTTTAAAATAACCCGTGATGACAAAACATATATTATTAATGTTCAGTTCGCTTCTAATACTATTAATTATGATTATTTCGTACATGATGGCATAAGCTATGTTTCAAAAGTAAAAATTAATTTTGACGGATTAGAAGAATATAAAAAAGTTATAAATATTTATCCAAATCCTGCAAAGGATGTAATATACATTGAATTGGAAGAATTACAAGCACAAGATAACTTAATTGATACAATTAACATTTACGATTTCACTGGAAGGTTAATAAAAACGGAAAGCATATCTTTCAAAGAGAAAAATAAAATATTTGTAGGAGATTTAACAAACGGTATTTATATTATTAATTGTGGAAATTATAATGTCAGTTTTGTAAAAGAATAAATATCATAATAGAACACGCATTATTTTAATTTATATTCTTCTCTAAATTATTCAAGTCAGTCTGTCGGGCATACTAATGTCCGACATTCTTTATTTTAATAATGGGAGAAAATAATCTTGCCACATTATTGTTGCTTGCAAAATAAGCATGTCTTCACCATTCTTTGTGAAGCATTTCTTATCAATCCCTTTTTGAATAAATAAAGTAACGTTAGTATTGTACACCAAATCATACATTAAAGAATTTTCCTTAATTAATTCAAAAGGAAATAAATCAGATAAATCGCATGTATTTCCAATAGTACCGCAAGGGGTAGTATTTATAATAATATTATATTCATTAAAATCCAGATATATTAAATCATCATAAGAAATAATCTTATTTTCAAATAACATATACTTAAAATTGTCGGAATTACGAGAAGTTACGAGATAATCAATATTAGAATGTTTCAAGGCATAAGCAACAGCTTTAGCAGCGCCTCCGGAACCAAGAATCAAAGCTTTTTTATGGAAATCTTTTTTTATTCTATCAAATGTAATTTTAAAAGCAATCCAATCCGTATTATATCCTGTCAGTTTTTTATTCTCATCAATCACAACACAGTTAACAGCCGCTATTTCAGCGGCAATTGGAGAAAGATTATCTAAATATTGGATAATTTCAGTTTTGTATGGAATTGTAACATTGAAACCTACCAAGTCGTCGTATCCGGAAATAATACTTTGAATTTCCATAATATCCTGAACATCAAAAATATGATAATTGATATTAACATTACTTTTTTTTGACAAATAATTAAATATTTCTGGTGATAGTGAATATGAAATATTTTGACCTAAAAGTCCTAATGTTGCCATCTCAAGAATTCATATTAGCAATAAGATCAGATATAACCGGATCGTTTACAAAGTTTTCAAAATGATCGTATAGGAAATCAAATAAAGCGGCATCACTATTTTCGACATTAATAAATAAAGCATATGATTCTTGTTTATTACCTGTATAATAATAACATGCACACAACAAATACTCCGCTTGCATTTTATCTTCGCCAGACATATCGGGTAGATTTTCTTCCAATATACCAATTACATCATTGATTCTGTTTTCTTGTAAATAAAAAACAGCTATTTCCAAATGACATTCAAAAAGTGTAGGATCCAACTTAACTGCTGTTTTGAAAGATTCTTCTGCAAGCTGAGTGTTATCAAGATTAAGACTGATATATGCTTTCAAAGAATAGAATTCACTTATTTTGTCATCACAATCAATAGCTTTTTGAACAAAGTCGGCGGCTAAATTATAATTAGAATATTTAAAATATGTTTTTGCCAAAAAGTAATAGGCATATTCATAATTATTATTCAAGCTAAGCGCCTTCTTCTCATACTCAATAACGTTTTCATAATCTTCAAGATAAAAACAACACTCGCCTAAATTTGCATAAACGGCAGCGTCTTCTTCATCATACTTTAAAACTTCGAGATAAATCAAATAAGCTTTATCATATGCACCTTTAATGCAATATAAGTTTCCGAGATTAAAGTATGTGGCAATACTTTCCGGATTAAGGGCCAATGACAATTCGAAAGCATCGATAGCATTATCAATTTCATCCTTTTTTATATATACCGTACCCAAAGCAAACCAGCCCGCAGATGAATTCGAGTTGACCTTATCCAAGTAATCAGTAAAAACCTCAATAGCCTGATCTTCTTCTTCCAACATTTCCCAGCAAAAACACATCTCAAAAACAACAAAGTCATTTTCAGCATCATCTAATAAAAACTTCTTAAAATGAGTTATAGCTTTTGTATATTTATTAGTAAGCATAAAATATTTTCCCGAATAATAATGAAATTCCACATTATGCGGATAATATTTTAATGCCAATGACAAAGCATAATGCATCATTGACAATTTGTTATTATTTAGGCAGAATTTGATAATACATTCGAATTCATCTTCCGACCAATAATACTGTTGTTTGGTTTTATAAGCTGAGAAAAATTGTTTAAGAAGATATCTATTGAACTCAGCATCAAGATTATCGTCCTTTCTTAACATTTGCTTTTATATAAAGAATTGTTGTATTGGGTTGTCCATTGGTAAGTATAGATATATTCTTATTTTGAAATCCATATGTACCTTTAGAGTCGAAAGTTATATCAATATAATTTACCTCACCCGGTTTAATCGGTTCTTTAGGATAATTTGCAATTGTACATCCGCAGCCTGCTTTAGCGTTTGATATAATCAAATCGGATTTTCCTTCATTTTTAAATTTAAAAGAATATCTAATACTCTCGCCCTGCGACACATCTCCAAAGTCATGTACGGTTTTATCAAACTTAATTATCGGTAACTTACTAAGATCGGCTTCTCCCGAAGCGGTTATCGGATTATGTATTAATGCACCGGATACTTTTTTATCATTTTTACACGACACACATAAAGCCGTGATTAAAAGTAAACTTATAATAAATATTTTATTTTTCATAATAACAAATTTATATAATTTAAAGATCACTTATCAGAATTATCTGACGATCTATTTACAAGACCACGTCCTGTTTTTTTAATTTTACCTTCTTCCAGCAAATAATTATATGCTGAATCTAACACGCCATTGATAAATGTTTTACTCTTTGGTGTACTAAAAATTTTAGATATATCGATATATTCATTCAAAGTAACTCTTACCGGAATATGAGGAAAATGTACAATTTCGGTAATTGCCATAATAATAATAAGAACATCCATTGCCGATATTCTATCAGGATCCCAGTTTTTAGTAAATTTATTAACTATCTGAGTATATTCTTCTCTATGAATAATAACTTTCGAAAATAAAGATATTACAAAATCTTTATCTTCTTTTTCATCGGATACGCCGCTAATTGCTTTAAAAATTTCCTGCAAGGGTGTAAATTCATCATAACTTTCTTTATAATCATCAATAAATTTTGCCATTAAGAAATTCATCATACAAAAATCGGTATACCAATACATGTTTTTTGTTTCATAAAAATCAATAAAAAAATCGTCTTCATAAACAAAATCATTATACAAACAGATTAAAATATCTTTATCATTAGCATAACTATCTTTTCTTTCAAGATATTTTGCATACACCTCAGAACTTTCAAAATTATTCGCCAATCGTCTAAATGCCTCAATATTTTCAATCCAAGAGACTTTATAGTATTTAATCAACTTCACAACATCTCTGTTTTCTTTCCATTGAGTTAATATTCTATTATTAACGAATCTATAATTGGGATTTAAATCTTTTTCCGTAGGTAAGAATTTTCTTTTCCTATCATCTAATTTCTGCGACATAAGGTCGGCGAGTTCAATAGCAACAGATATCTGCCATACAAACAGCTCCTTTGTTTTTTCAATACTAGAAAGCAATTCCTTCTCTCCTTTGATTAAATTATCATTTTCCGAAAAAATGAAAGCATAAAGAGCTTGTAAGACTTTTATTCTGAGTTGGCGTCTATTTAGCATAATATTTCAAATAACAGAATGCAAAGGTAATCTTTTTATACTAAGCAGCCAACACTTTGTAAGAGCTTTTTTTAATTTTAGATTTTTTGGGTGAAATGTTATCAAATATCCATCAAGAATTGTAAATTTGCAGTTGAAATCAAAATTTAAATATGATGGAAGAATTCAACAAAGCAGAACAAGCGGACTTTGCTAGAGGTGAGGATGTTGTGTCGATACCGGTTAGAGCGGGCAGACGTACATATTTTTTTGATCTGAAAAAAACCAAGGCAGATAATCATTATTTAGTAATAACGGAGAGTCAGAAGAAATTTGACGATTCACAGTTAAAACATACTTTTCAAAAGCAGAAGATATTCGTTTACAAGGATAATCTATTGAATTTCGCAAAAGCTCTAAACGCTATTATTGATTATACAAAAGAAAATATAGGATTGGAAGAAGAAATTGAAAATCATAATGAAAAAATGAAATTTTCAAATGATATTTCCGACGAAGATTTTCTTAAAGAGATTGGACTTGAGGAAACAGATAATTAGCAAAGTACATTTATACGGAAAATATTTTAAGTATATATTTAATTTAATATGACAAAAGTTATTGCAGTTGCCAATCAAAAAGGTGGAGTGGGAAAAACAACGACAGTTGTTAATTTAGCAAGTAGTTTGGCCGTGCTTGAATATAAAAGTTTGATTATTGATGCTGACCCGCAAGCTAATGCTACGATAAATTTGGGTTGCGATCCTCGTAATATTGATAAAAGCATTTATGAGTGTTTGATTGACGAAATAGAACCTCAGGAAGCTATTATTAAAACCGAAACGCCTAATTTAGACATTTTACCTTCAAACATTAATTTGGTAGGTGCTGAAATAGAATTAATTAATATCACCGAGAGAGAATACAAACTCAAAAAAGTTATTGATAAGATTAAAGAAAATTACGACTTTGTTTTTATCGATTGCTCACCTTCATTGGGTTTAATTACTGTGAATGCACTAACCGCAGCCGACTCCGTAATAATTCCGGTTCAAGCAGAATTTTTTGCTCTCGAAGGATTGGGAAAATTACTTAATACTATTAAGATTATACAGTCGAGACTTAATACTTCGTTAGACATAGAAGGTATATTGGTTACAATGTACGATAAACGTGAAGTTGTCAGACGAAATGTACTTGAAGATGTAAAAACACATTTTCAACAATTAGTTTTTGATACTATAATAAGCAGAAATATCAAATTAGTTGAAGCGCCGAGTTTTGGTAAAACTATTATAATGCACGATGCAACAAGCACCGGTGCAGTTAATTACCTAAATTTAGCAAGAGAAATTTTAATGAAAAACAATTTAATATCTAAAGAAACAGTATAAATAAATGGCAAATTCAAAGAAGAAAGCTTTAGGTAGAGGATTAGGAGCAATATTGGAAAACCCTAATACTGATATCACAACCAAGGATATGTCGGGCAATTTTGTTGTAGGAGCGGTTTCCGATATCGCCTTGGAGCTTATAGAAACAAATCCTTTTCAACCAAGAACCGAGTTCGAAGAAACAGCATTAGCAGAATTAGTCGAATCAATAAAAGAACACGGTATAATACAACCTGTTACTGTAAGAAAAATCGGCAACGATAAATATCAACTTATTTCCGGAGGAAGGAGATTTAAAGCTGCCAGCATACTCAAACTTGAAACAATTCCTGCATATATTCGAGTTGCAAATGATGAACAAATGCTGGAAATGGCATTGGTTGAAAATATTCAAAGAAAAAATCTCAATCCTATTGAAATAGCATTAAGTTATCAAAGATTAATAGAAGAATGCAATCTCACTCAGGATGAACTTAGTACAAAAGTCAGTAAAGACAGGTCAACAATCTCAAATTTTTTGCGTCTGCTGAAGCTTCCCGATTTAATTCAAAGCGCACTAAAAGAAAATAAAATTACAATAGGTCATGCTAAACCTTTATCAGCTATTGATAATGAGGATGTCGCAATTGATTATCTCAGAATTATTCTTGAAAATAATTTATCTGTCCGTGAAACTGAAAAGCTAATAAACAGCAATAAAAGCAAAACGACAAAAAAAACATACGGAAAAATACCGCAAGTTCTTTCTGTACGCATGGCAAATTTTCGTCAGAACTTTTCAAACAAAACAGGCCTTGATCTTAAAATAAAGGTAGATAAAAATGGCAAAGGATCAATTACAATTCCTTTCTCATCTGAAAAAAAGATTGAGGAGTTTATGAAATTATTTGAAAATGAATAAACATGAAGGTTATCAAAATATTATCATTTATTATGCTTTTCTCTACTGCATCTCTATTCGGGCAAAATGTTAATATTGAGCAAACCACAATACCTATTGAAATTCCAAAAAAACATTCACCCAAAAAAGCCGGTTGGTATTCCACCGCATTACCGGGCTTAGGGCAAGGTTATAATAAAAAATATTGGAAAATTCCTATTATCTGGGCAGGATTCGGAGCTACAGGATATTTCATTTACACAAATGCAGTCCAAATGTCGAAAGCAAAAGCTGCTTATATATGGATGAGTAACGGTTCAGAAGGTGAAGCCCCGAATAATTTAGTAAATGAGTATGATTCTCCGGCTAAATTATTAAGTGTATATAATCAATACACATCTAATGTTGAACTATTTGCTGTGATTACTTTAGCCTGGTATGCGCTTAATATAATTGATGCCGTTGTTGATGCTCATTTAAAAGACTTTAATGTATCGGATGACTTATCTATTAATATTTCTCCTTTCGTTATCCCACCAACAGGAATCTATCCGAACTCGTATGCAACAGCAGGTTTTAGGTTAACAATCAATTTCTAATAACATGAATTACTGTATTATAGGATATGGAAAGATGGGAAAGACCATCGAACGGATTTTATTTCAAAGTGATGATAAGATCCTTACAATTGCAGACAACGACATTGATTTAAGAAATCAGATCACAAATATTAAACAATGTGATATTGCTTTCGAGTTTTCAACACCGGAAACTGCATATAAAAATATTCTTTTTTGTTTTGAAAATAATATTCCGGTAATTTGCGGAACTACCGGTTGGATGGAAAAATTAGATGAGATTAAAAAACTTTGCATTGAAAGTAACCAAAGTATGATTTATGCGTCTAACTTTTCGATTGGCATGAATATTTTCATGCAAGTTAATAAGTACTTGTCTAATTTAATGTCCAAATTTGATTTATACGATGTATCAATCAGTGAAACTCATCACATTCATAAAAAAGATAAACCTAGCGGTACCGCTTTATCTTTAAAAAATATCATTTTAGAACAAATGCAATTTGATGATATACATATTGACAGTTTCAGAGAAGGCGAGACAATTGGCGAACATACTATTAGATACAAGTCAAACGTTGATAATATAACATTAACCCATGAAGCCACAAATAGAGATGCTTTCGCAATTGGTGCAATCCTTGCTTCAAAATGGCTCATCGGTAAAAAAGGTTTCTTTGAGATGTCGGATGTAATTAACTCATAAAAAAATAAAATACAATTAAACTATGGATGGTGTAATCTTAACTTTCTTAATTATCAAATGGTTCAATCCAATTTTTGCATTTAAAATATTTCAAGATGCGGGCTACAAATGGTGGTATAGTTTTATCCCCGTTTATAATTATTATATATGGATGAAAATAACAAAACGACCTTTGTGGTGGTTTGCGATTCTGATTATTCCTTTTATTGGTTTTTTTATGATGTTCCTTTTGCAAGTTGCAACTGCAAAATCCTATGGGAAATTTGCCCTATGGCAAGAAGCATTAGCGGTCTTATTTCCATTTATTTATTTCCCTTATTTAGGCTTCAGTAAAAATGAAAAATATTATCCTGAACGCCCGAAATATAAAAAAGGCACTGTTAGAGAATGGGTTGATGCGATAATCTTTGCCGTTGTTGCAGTATCTATTCTGAGGATGTTTATGTTTGAAGCATATACCATTCCTACTTCTTCAATGGAAAAATCTCTTTTAGTAGGTGATTATCTTTTTGTTGACAAAATAAAATACGGTGCCCGGGCTCCAATGACTCCCCTATCCTTTCCTTTTGCACATCACACTATGCCGCTTACAAAAAACATGAAATCATATAGTGAAATCATTAAATTAAAATATTATCGATATCCGAAATTAAAGCAAATAAAAAATTATGTGCCTATAGTTTTCAATTATCCCGAAGGAGATACCGTTTCTACAGCATACCAAAGCAATGCAAGTTATTATTCTCTTGTAAGACAATATGGTTACACAAGAGTAAATACGGACAAACGCAATTTTGGTGATATTATTACACGACCGGTTGATAAACGCGAAACTTATATCAAAAGATGTGTAGGCATTCCCGGCGACAGTTTACAAGTTATAGACGGACATGTTTATATAAATGGTGTAAAAGAGCAACATAAAGGCAATCTTCAATTTACTTACCTTGTAAAAACAAACGGATCACAGTTTAGAGCTAATATTTTTACTGAACTTGATATTACAGAACGTCCTATCTATAATCCGAATACAAGTGAATATAAGCTCACACTAACTGATGAGTCTTATGAAAAAATTAAGGCTAATTCGATTGTAGTTTCCATTGAACCTATATACCAAACTCAAGAAGATTATTATAAAGATAATTGTATTATGTATCTTTTTCCGTATAATGCGAATTATCAATGGACTGTAGATGAATACGGACCTATTTATATTCCAAAAAAGAATGATGTTCTGGATATTGATGTTAAAAACATTTGCTTATACAAAAGATTGATAGAAACTTATGAAGGCAATGAACTTCTAATTAAGGGAGAAGATATATATATTAACGGAGAAAAAACCGATAAATATACTGTTAAAATGGATTATTATTGGATGATGGGAGATAACAGGCATAATTCAGCCGATTCCAGATTCTGGGGATTTGTTCCCGAAGACCATATTGTTGGCACTCCTTTGATTGTCTGGTTGTCACTTGATAAGAACAAACCGTTATTCCAAGGAAAAGTACGCTGGAAAAAAACTCTTAGAGTACCAAAATAAATTGATATATTAATTAATAATAAATAAGAAAAATGAAAAAATTATTTTTAGCTTTTGCATTATTTGGTTTAATAAGCATCGGCACATTAAACGCACAAAAAGTTTTTACAGGTATTATTGAATATGAAATAACATATCCTGATACTGAAGTCAATCCAATGATTGCGGCATATCTCCCGTCAAGTTCGATACTTACCATCGGTGAGAACAAGTGTAAAACCATTCAGGCGACAAGTGCTATCACAACTATGGTAATTATTGACGGAAATGAAAGTTTATATCATATTCTTATAAGTGCTATGGGACAAAAATATAGAGCAAAAGAAATTATTGATACGGAAGAGTTAAACTCAAATAAACCTCAGCTTGTTCCTATTATAGGCGAAACAAAAAACATTGCCGGTTATGATTGTGTTAAGACCGAAGTGATTGTTGGCTCGGGAGATAATAAGACTTCATATTACGGATACTTTAATAAAGATATTTATAATCCGATATATGCTCTCGCCGGAGATTTAGGCACCGAAGGCATTCCGCTTGAACTTGAGATTAATTTGGGCGAAATTAAAATGAAAATGACGGCAAAGAAAGTTAAACAATCTAAAATAAAAGACAGTGAATTTAATATTCCGGACGGATATACTGAGGTATCAATGGATGCATTACAGGGTTTAGGAATGTAAAATTTATTTGCCATGAACAAAACATATACTGACGAACAAATCAAATATTTGAGTTTATTGTCTCAGAAATTCCCGACAATACAATCGGTATGTACTGAAATAATTAACCTTGAAGCTATATTAAATCTTCCCAAAGGCACCGAACACTTCTTAACTGATATACATGGTGAATATGACACTTTCAGTCATATCTTAAGAAATGCTTCAGGCGTTGTTCGAAGAAAAATCGATCAAGTTTTCGGTCATACTATAAGCGAAAAGTCTAAAAAACTTCTGTGTACTTTAATATATTATCCGGAAGAAAAACTTGAATTGGCTACAAAAAATATTGACGACTTAGAGAATTGGTATTCAGTAACTCTAAGACGACTCGTATATGTTGCCAGAGCTTGTGCGGATAAATACACTCGCTCTAAGGTACGTAAAGCAATGCCTTCCGATTATGCCTATATTATTGATGAACTTCTTAATGAAAATCCTGAAAAGAAAGAACAATATTACGATAGAATAATCAATACGATAATCGAAATTGATAGAGCAAACCACTTTATTATTGCTCTTAGTAAGTTTATTCAACGACTCACTATTGACAGGCTGCACATTATAGGAGACATATACGACAGGGGGCCGTATCCCGATAAAGTTATGGATACTTTAATGCAATATCATTCTGTTGACATTCAATGGGGAAACCATGATATATTATGGATGGGCGCCGCTACCGGAATTAAATCCTGTATTGCGACAGTCGTACGTATTTCCGCAAGATATGATAATCTTGATACTCTTGAAGATGCATACGGTATCAATTTAATTCCCTTGGCAACTTTTGCCATGAAAAAATATCATAATGATGCCTGTGAATGTTTTATGCCGAAGATTAATTCAAAAGAAAGTTATGATTCACTTAATATCAAATTATTAAGTCAAATGCATAAAGCTATAGCTGTTATTGAATTTAAACTTGAGGGACAAATCATTAAGAGAAATCCCAAGTTTCAAATGGATAACAGATTACTTTTAGAAAAAATCAATTATAAAAAAGGTACAGTTACTATACAGGGAGTTGAGTATAACTTAAAAGATAATTATTTTCCGACTATAGATCCTAAAGATCCTTTTAAGCTTTGTGCTGAGGAAGAAGAACTTATGGAAAAACTTAAATTTTCTTTCCTGAACAGTCAGTACCTACAAACACATATTAAAATATTCTTCTCAAAAGGAAGTATGTATCTAAAACACAACTCTAATCTACTATTTCACAGTAGTATTCCATTAAACAACGATGGTTCGTTTAAAAGCATGGAGATTGAATGCTCTGAATATAAGGGTAAAACTTTATGCGATAAGTTTGAAACAATAACAAGAAGAGCATATCTAAACAGATGGAATACGGAACTTAATGTTCAAGACCAAGATTATGTTTGGTATTTATGGTGTGGTCCATGCTCCCCCCTATTCGGCAAAGATCAAATGACAACTTTCGAGCGTTATTTTATTGAAGATGAGAAAACTCACAAAGAACATCTGGATCCGTACTATAATTATAGAGATAATAAGGAAACCTGCAAAATGATTTTGGAAGAGTTTGGGCTTGATCCCGAAGTTTCCCATATAGTAAATGGACATGTGCCTGTTAAAGTAAAAAAAGGAGAAAGTCCGATAAAAGCAGACGGTATATTGCTTGTTATAGACGGAGGAATGTCTAAACCTTATCAAAAAGTAACAGGTATTGCAGGTTATACATTAATGTATGATTCATACAGCTTAATTGTAATTGAGCATGCGCCGTTTGTTTCACGACAAATTGCAATTGAAAACGAGTTGGATATTGTTTCATCAAGATCATTGGTAACCAGAAAAAATGACAGAATTAAAGTTGGTGATACGGATATCGGTATTGAATTAAAACAACAAATAACCGATCTTAAAATGCTTTTAGATGCATACCGTGAAGGTGTTATTAAAGTAAAAGGTTAAAAAGATATTTTATTAACAAATTGTTAATATAATTAATATAAGTTGGCATAAAAATTGTATCAATTATTTTTTTTTATTATCTTTGCAGTCAGTATTAATTAAAACATAATTATAAATGAAACTTAGAAACTTTACATTAGTATTATTAATGCTTGTAACGATCGTTACAACCGTTAATGCAAAATCAGTAGATAAAGCAACTGCTGAAGTTACAGCAAAAAATTGCTTTTATCAACATATAAACAAGTTTGAAGCTCCAATTAATTTTAAAAGTATTTCCATTCAAAATACAACTCTATTAAAAGTTGGAGAAACACCTGTTATTTACGTTATTGAATTTGACGGAGGTGGGTATGTACTTGTTTCCGCACAAGAAGCAGAATATCCTATTATTGGTTATAATACTCAATTAGGTTCAAAATTTGATATTAATGGAGCTGGGCCTTCATATAAATATTTCATTGAAGACAGAATGAATTCAATTGAATATATCGTTAAAAATAACATTCCTCAAGATCAAGCTACTATAGATGCATGGAAAACCTATAGCACAGAAGATTACGGTTCTTTATTAAACACAAAAGACGATGTTGAAGTAGGTCCGCTGTTGTTGTCAACTTGGAATCAAGATTATCCGTATAATTATTATGCACCACTTGACCCTGTAGGTCCAGGTGGAAGATGTTATGCAGGTTGTGTTGCTACGGCAATGGCTGTTGTAATGCACCACTTTGAATGGCCTCATCAAGGTGTTGGTTCTTCTTCATACTATGCATCAGGATATGGCATTCAAAATGCTTATTACGGAGATTCAACATACAAATGGAATGCTATGCCTATAGATTTAAAAACATCAAGTCCGGATGAGAGTATTCTGGCTTCTGCCCTTATACAATATCATGCAGGCGTTGCCGTAAGAATGATGTTTGGAAATGATGGTTCTGGTGCATATTCAGCAGATGTCCCTAGTGCTCTTAATACATATTTCAGATATTCAGGCGTTACCCAAGCTTTAAAACAAAGCTATACAACACCTAATTGGGAACAATTACTGAAAACCCAATTTGATGCAGGATATCCATTATATCATCACGGACAAAGCTCAGAAGGTGGTCATGCTTGGAATTGTGACGGATATAGAGTTGTTGGTTCTACAACTACCTTCCATCATAATTTTAATTGGGGCGGTTATCAAAATGGTTGGTTCACATCATCTAACCCAAACGGATATAGTTCATACCAAGGAGTTATGCTTAATTTCTATCCGACATCATCTGATTATCCTCCATATGCTTCCGGACAAACTGTAATGACAACTAAAATCGGTAGAGCAAACGACGGTAGCGGCCCTTTACATAATTATTTACAAAACACAGACGCTTCATGGTTGATCTCACCTCAGAACGAATTTGATTCTGTTGCATCTATTGATTTAACATGGGAAAAATTCGAACTGACTGCTAGTGATTATGTGAGAATTTATGACGGTGGAACCACAAGTGACGAATTAATTGGTGAATACTCTGGTACTACTATTCCGGATGCCTTTAAATCAAGCGGAAATCAAATTCTTATCACATTCCATTCATCAGGTTCAGCTCCCGGATTTATCTTTTCATACAAATCTAATTATCCGAAATATTGTAATACAACAACCAACATAAACCAAGCTTCTGCTGAAGTTTATTCTAATCCTGAAAATAAATATTACGTTCCAAGTACTCTTTGTCGTTGGAATGTAGTATATTCAGCTAGCGAAGGCGGAATATTAACACTCCATTATGTTGACACATATAATGAAAACGATTATGTAACTGTTTTCGACTATGACACTGAAGAATTACATACATTTTACGGCAATGTAAATGATGTAGATATTGAACTTTCAAAAAAGGGATGTTTAGTTGTATTTGTTAGTGATAATATGTACACCTCTGGCTATGGATTACACTTCTCATATAGAGATAATAAATTAGGAATTGAAGATATAAAAATTGGTGATATCAATATTTATCCTAATCCTGCAAAAGATGTTCTTAATGTTAGAATTGACTCTGATGAAGCACAAGAAGTTTCATTACAAATTACAAATATTGTAGGAAGCGTTGTTTACAAAGAATCTTTCTCTCATAATAATGTAACAAATCATTCTATCAATGTATCTTCATTAAAATCAGGCATATATTTAATTACTATTAAATCTGACAAAGGTACTGAGACAAGAAAAATTGTTATTGATTAATACTAATTTATAATACACAAAAGTAGAGACATTGGATTACGATGTCTCTACTTTCTATATAAAACCTACCTATTTATGCAAAAAATATATTTAATATTAGTTGTAATAGTTTACTCAATATTCAACAATAACATATATTCACAAACAACACAACCGACTAAAGTTGAATCTGAAGAAACAATTGAAATAGTACATCTTACTAAAGAAACTTTTAAGGAATTGATTTGGAACTTTGAAGCTAATCCAAAAAATTGGACTTTCGAAGGTGATCTTCCTTGTATAATAGATTTTTACGCAAATTGGTGTGGCCCTTGTCGTCAGCTTGCTCCGAAATTAGCCGAACTTGCAGAGGAATACAAAGGACAAATTGTGATATATAAAATTAATACCGACCAAGAAAAAGAATTAGCAGCAATATTCGGTGTTAGAAGCATCCCTGCCATTCTTTTCGTTCCCAGTAACAGCCAGCAACCGCAAATGGCTTTAGGTAATCTGCCGAAAGAAACTCTTGTTGAAGCAATCAATAATGTGCTTCTTCAAAAAAACAATAAATAAATTGACTCTAATTCCACTTACATATTTCGGCCCAATAAGTTGGTGGAAAATACTCTTAGCTAATAATGATATAGTGTTCGACATTTACGAAAACTATATTAAGCAAACCTATAGAAATAGATGTTCAATACTTAGCGCTAACGGGTTACTTAACCTTAGCATTCCTGTAAAAAAGACCAACGGAAATCACACAGTTTTTAAAGATATTAAGGTCGAAAACAATCAGAACTGGCAACATATTCATTACAAAGCTATTATGAGCGCATATAAAGCGTCTCCGTTTTACGATTATTATATTGATGATATACAGCATATTTGGACTACAAAGTATGACTATCTATTAGACGTATGCTTGGAGTCAATTAATATTATATCTAAAATCACCAAAACAACACCTAAATTTATTCTATCAGATTCCTATATTACTGCCAATTCTGATGATTCGGACTTTCGTAAATCACAAAAATATATTTTGGAATCAGATTTTACTGTAAATCCATACACTCAAGTATTTAGTGACCGTTTTAATTTTATTAGCGACTTAAGTATCCTCGATAAAATATTTAACACAAATTAGTATGAGAAAATTTTTTAAATATATAATAGATAACTATAACCTTATTTTAAAATTCATACTTGTTATTTTAATAATTTGTTCCGCAGTGTATTTTATGCCGCAGAAAAATACATTCAACTATGTTTATGAAATTGGTAATACATGGAATTATAGCGACCTTATTGCTCCTTTCGATTTTCCGATTAATAAAAGCACTACACTTCTTGAACATGAAATCAAAGACATACAAGAAAACTCAAAACAATATTACTATATTGATAAAGATGTAACAAATACTCAAATTGATAAATTCAATCAAGCATTAAATAAATACTCGGAAAACAATAAAATTGACTCCGTTAGTTTAAAAAATATTAAATACACTTTTGAAGTAATTGTTAATACCGGTATCATTACACATGAAGACATAATAAATAATAAAAATGACGATTACATTATTTATCTGATTTCGGATAATACAATCAGAAAAGTTTTCCTTAAAGATATTTTTACTATCCAGTCGGCAAATATAAAATTTTCTAATGTTTGTTCTCAGCTAAAAAATATTGATAATACAGCAATTAATTTACTTGCCGAAACTCATTTTACCAATAATGTTTACTTTGATAGAAACAAAACAAATCTCGAAACTAAAAAAACTATTGACGACTTATCCGTTTCATATGGGAAAGTACATAAAGGAGAGTTAATTGTCTTAGAAGGTAGTATCATAAATAAAGATACTGCCATTATTTTACAATCTTTGGAGAATGCTTATAGCTTTTATGACAACACGTTAATTAACAATAGATTGAGCAGAACTGTCATATACTTAATTATATGTCTTAGTTTTATGGCTTTTCTAACAATAAACAGACCCAATATCATAAAATATAACAAATCGTTTTTATTAATTCTTTTAACTATAGTTATAATAATAGCTTGGATTTCAGCTATACTTTACGGTAATAATCCAAAAAGCGTTTATATTGTTCCGATATGTATTGTTCCGATAATTTTCAGGGCATTCTTTAATTACAAGATTGCAACCTGGGGTATGCTGTTAACAACGTTGCTGGCTGCTGTTATTGTACCAGATCCGTTTTATTTTTGTATATCAAATATAATTACCGGAATTATTGTTATTTCGTTTATTTCCAAACTTGAAAAGCGGTCACAATACTTTATTGTAACGCTTGTAGCTTTCACTTCTTATTGTATTATTTATGTTGCATACAATCTAAGTAAAACAGATACAATTACTTCCGTTTTCTTCCCTTTTATTCAACAATATTTATTAAATTCAATACTTTTACTTACCTCTTACCCAATAATATTTTTTATTGAGAAAATATTCGGATATACTACGGATATAAGTTTAATTGAACTTTCAAATACTAATAATAAGATTTTACGAAGATTATCAACCGAAGCTCCGGGTACCTTTCAGCATAGTATTCAGGTAGCTAATCTAAGCGAAAATGCTGCAAGAAAGATCGGCGCAAATGTACTTTTAGCCAGAGTCGGTGCATTATATCATGATATAGGTAAATTGGATGCTCCTTATTACTTTTCCGAAAATCAGATAAAAAACACAAATCCGCATGAAGATCTTCTACCGGAACAGAGTGCTAAAATTTTAATTTCGCATGTTACCAAAGGTATTGAAATTGCTACAAAAAGTCATCTGCCGGAAGTAATTAAAGATTTCATTCGTTCGCATCACGGAACAAGGTACACTTCATTCTTTTATAGAAATGCTATCGAACAGTATGGTAAAGAAAATATTAATGAAGAAGTATTCAGATACCACGGTCCGAAACCTTTTAGCAAAGAAACAGCCATTGTTATGATGGCAGATTCTATTGAGGCCGCATCTAAAAGTCTTCAAGACACAGATGAACAACAACTCACATATTTAGTAAACAACATCATCGACAAACAGATTGCTGAAAAACAATTCACTAACACAAATATTACTTTAAAAGAAATTGAAATCGTAAAAAAAGTTTTCATCTCAAGTCTTAAAAGCAGCTTTCATTTACGTATAAAATACCCAACCGTCGAAAATTAACAATTAATTTATCACTCCTTTTAACTCTTAATTAATATGCAAGGTATAGTATTAAAATCGCAAATACCACTTAGAGCCGATAAAAGTCATCGAAGTGAAATGGTTTCTCAAATACTTTTCGGAGAAACTTATACGATATTAGATAAAATGGATGATTGGCTTTTAATTAAAACTAATTATGATAACTATATAGGCTGGATAGATAATATTTCTTACGAAGAATTAAATTCAGAACAAAAAACTTTTATCATTCGTAACAAATATATAAAAGCATTGGATCGCAACAATCTTGAAATTATTATTCCTGCAGGTTCAGCAATCACAGAACCTAATAGTGATAATTTTTTTGTCATTAATAATAATATTTACAAGATTTCTGATTATTGTGAATTGATAAAGAAAACAAGTATTGCGGAATCGGCAAAATATTTTCTTAATTCTCCTTATTTTTGGGGTGGTAGAACATTCATGGGTTTTGATTGTTCCGGTTTTGCACAGATAATATATAAAATTAACAATATAAATATACCGCGTGATGCTTCTGAACAAATTAAGCACGGCAATGCCATACCTATTATACAAGAAGCACACGAAGGCGATTTAGTTTTTTTCGGGAATGAAGAAAGTATAAATCATGTAGGTATC
Source organism: Bacteroidales bacterium (assembly GCA_031276035.1). Taxonomy (NCBI): domain Bacteria; kingdom Pseudomonadati; phylum Bacteroidota; class Bacteroidia; order Bacteroidales; species Bacteroidales bacterium. Next base: position 52,651 of record JAISNV010000013.1, read on the forward strand.
TTATTAAGCAGCGAAAAAGTTATTCATTGCTCCGGTGAAGTAAAAATAGATTACATTGATAATACGGGGATTTTTAACGGGAAAAAATATACGCATTTCCTAAGAGGAATAAAAAGTTATTAACAATTATTTGGTTTTATCAACAATTAAAATTGTAATCAACTATTCTTTTGAGCATTACAAAAAAACCGATTTAAAACGAACAGCTTAGAAATCTTTAACAAAAATTTGTTAAAGATTTCTTTTTATTACTACTTTTGTAAGCTTAATTATGAAAGTTTTTAATTAAACAAATATAATTGATTATTAACTAATATTTATTAACTAAAAAAACTATTAAAGATGAAAAAGATTCTACGAATTGTTATGATGTTTACAGCAATGTTTTTTGCTATTTCGTCTATTGCACAGGTTACTACATCCAGCATGTCGGGTAGAATAACCGACAAAAATGGTTCTTTACCGGGTGCTACCGTATTGGTAAAGCATATTCCATCAGGCACTTCATACGGCACAGTTACCAATAATGACGGCCGTTATATTATTCAGGGTATGCGTGTTGGCGGTCCTTACACTATCGAATTTTCATACGTGGGATATAATACTGCCAAATATGAAAATATTCAACTATATTTGGGTGAACCATATATTTTAAATGTTAGGTTGGTGGAAGGCAAAACAATTGAAGGTATAGAAATTACTGCTGAATCTATGAATTCTAATATGAATACTGAACGCGCAGGAGCAGTAACTGCTATTGACCAAAGAGCAATTACATCTATTCCAACTACAACAAGAAGTTTAAACGATGCTATTAAACTAACTCCTCAAGCTACTTCTTCTGCAAGTGGTCCGGCTTTAGGTGGCGGTAACTATCGTCAATCATACGTTAGTGTTGATGGTGCTGCATTTAACAATGCTTTCGGTATCGGACAAAATATTCCTTCTGGTGGTAGTCCTATTTCTCTTGATGCACTTGATCAAATATCAATAAGCCTTACACCTTATGATGTTCGTCAAAGCGGATTCTTAGGCGGTTCTATTCAGGCTGTTACAAAAAGCGGTACAAATAAATTACATGTTTCTGTGTACGATTATTTCACTAACGACACATTTTTAGGAAAAAAATATGGTGATAAAGACAGTACAAATAATTATCAAAAACTTAACTTGAGCGAAACTTTAAAGAATACTGTAGGTATTAATATAGGTGGCCCTATCATTAAAGACAAATTATTCTATTTCGTTAATTTTGAATATGAAACAGATATTGCAACAGGTCAAACAAGATTAGCTCGTGAAAACGAAGATCAAGAATGGGGCTCAGAGAATCAATATAACCGCCCTACAGTTTCACAAATGGATGAAATAAGAAATTATTTAATGGAGAATTTTAACGGTTATGATCCAGGTAGATATCAAAACTATTCAACAAATACTCCCGATTATAAATTATTGGCTCGAATCGACTGGAACATTAATAAAGACCATAAACTTAATGTTCGTTTCACACAAACAAGCAATAAATATTCAAGCGATCCATCAAGCTCAATAAGTCCGTTCTCCAGCAATGTTTATAATAGAAATACTGTAGGACGTACTTCAATGAACGCTCTTTATTTTGAAAGTGCACGTTATTATCAAGAACAAAACTTTATGTCTATTGCTGGTGAATTAAATTCAAGTTTCCTTAATGGAAAACTTAATAATGTATTCCGTGCTACATATTCAAAACAACATGAGCCGAGAAGTTTTGTAGGAGATTTATTCCCAACTGTTGATATTTTAGAAAATGACAGCGTTTTAACAACTTTCGGTCCGGATCCTTTTACATACGGTAATCTACGTGATGTTTCCACAGTAATTGTAACCGATGAAATAAGTTATCAATTAGGTAAAAATACTTTCACCGGTGGTCTTCAATTCGAATGGGATAAAACTAAAAACGGTTATATGCAAGGTGGAGCGGGTTATTATGTTTATAATTCATGGCAAGATTTTGTAGAAAATAATGCCCCAAAATCATTTATGATTACTCATCCTAATAACAATGAACTTACACAGGAATATCCTTCATTCACATACATGCAATACTCTGTTTATTTGCAAGATGAAGTAGCATTTAGTGAAAACTTCAAAGGTACTTTGGGATTACGTGTTGAAGTTCCTACATACCCGTCTTTAGCTAACAATTACAATATAGAATTTACAGAAGGATGGACTGATGGCGATGGCGTACATCATGAAACATTCCCCAACTATGCAACTTCGGATATGCCTAGCGCAAAAGTAAACTTCTCTCCGCGCCTTGGTTTTAACTGGGATATCTTAGGCAACCGTAATTTGGTACTTAGAGGAGGAACAGGTATTTTCACCGGTCGTCTCCCATTTGTATGGATCGTTTCAGTTGCAGGTAACAGTAACGTAATTCAAGCCCAATACATTGCTGAAAACAATGTTCCTATTACATTTTATGATAATATTGACGGTATTCTGGAAGCATTATATGGTGGTGCCTTTGAAAAACAAGAACTCTCCGCACCAACAAGTCCTACCTTACTTTCTAAAGATTTAAGAATGCCTCAAAATTGGAAATCTTCTTTAGCTTTAGACATTAATTTATTTTGGGGAATTAAAGCTACAGTAGAAGGTATTTACAGCAAAGAATTAACTTCAGTTGCCGTAACAAAATTAGGAATCGAACAATCAGGATCAGTTGAACTAATTGAAGGCGTTGATGAAAGAGAAACATGGGTTTCACAAGGTATTAGAAATTCTTTGGGAAGAAATATCACTCCTTACTTAATTGAAAACACTGATAATAAAGGTTGGTATTATTCTGTAACAGCTATGTTGGAAAAGAAATTCGACAAAGGTTTTACTGCAATGGTTGCATATACAAGATCTGAAAGTAAATCTGCAATTGACGGAAGCGGCGACCAAATTACTTCTGCATTCTCAATTGACAGTTATGTTTCTGGAGCAAATAACCATGATCTCGGATATTCATCATATGTTACTCCCGACAGATTTATTGCAAGTGTCAGCTACAGTAAGGAATATGCAAAATATTTTGCTTCAACTATAAGCTTATTCTATGAAGGATACAGATACGGTTATGCAGGAACTTGGGGATATTCAAGATATTCTTATACTTTAAGTTCTAATGTTGTTGGTGATGGTGGTGCATCTAACTTATTATATGTACCGACAGAAACCGAATTAGACAAAATGAATTGGGCTTCTGAAACTGATAAAACTAATTTCTGGACTTTTGTTCAAGAAGATAAATATTTAAGCTCAATGATAGGTAAATATACAGAACGTAATGGTGCTATTATGCCTTGGAGACATACAATTAATCTTAAATTTATGCAAGATTTTTATTTCTTCATTGCCGATCAACGCAACACTCTTCAAGTTGGTGTTGATATTTACAATCTTGCTAATTTATTAAATCCGTCTTGGGGAAATGTTTCTCAACTTAGTTCAAATGCAATTTTAGCTTACAACAATGGAGAATATTCATTTACCAATCCTAAATGGAATAAATATGCAGGTACAATGTCAACTTGGGCAGTATCGTTCAGCTTACGCTATATCTTCTAAAAAAGAGTTTAATAAATAATTTATATAAGAGGCTACTCAAATGGGTAGCCTTTTTTTATGGATTGGCAAGATATATAACAATTAGCCGAATTAATAATATCTTGCTAAAATAATCTTACATTACCAAACATACCCCTTAACCAAGAGTTTCTGAATTAATTATATGACTATAAATTCCACATATATTAATTACTTTATTGTATTTTCAGCCAACAATATTGGTTGAATAAATTATTAACAACTTCCAATAAAAGAATTAAAAGGTAAAGGTAATCTCGGATATTTTGAAATAAATCTAAGTTTTAAATCATTGTAACTTCCAAGTTACATATAAATTCATAAAGGGAGAGATACATTATTCATCCTTAGTTTAATGACAACACAAAAAAAGCTGTCCGATTGGACAGCTTTTTTGAAATATAATTATAATGTTTTATTAATTCTTATATTCACCTGTAACTGTTCTGTCGGATGTACCAACCAATACACGTTTAGTAGGATTAATCAAATAATAAGTACCATCAGATTTTTTGGTAGCAATTACATAGTTAAATGTTTGTGTATCGTCTTTAGCAGGAATTAACTCAAAGCTATCAATAGAAGTAGCAGCGTCAATTGCAACAGCTAATGCTTCTTTTGTCGTAAGAGTATTCCAAACTGTTACATCAGTAAACTGAACTAGTTTTGTACCTTCAGCAGGAGTAATCTTAATCATAAAGTCAGTAGTGTTGGTTTTCCATTCCAAACCGAATACATCTAATCCTGTTCCCGCATTCGTACCTGAACGGTGCCATGAAAATGTTTCAGGAGCTGATAATGGTGTATCCACTGGAACGATTGTTACATTAACATTAGCCGAAGCTGTTTTATTAACTGTTTTTACAAAAACTTCAATCTTAGTCATTCCTTCTTTTGCAGCCAATTGTTCAGGAGTAAAGGTAAATGCATAAGTAATACCTGAAAACTGAGTAACAGATATTTCTGCCCATGTATTATCCTCAAATCTAGATGTAAATGTAACACTTTGGAATTCATCCTCAGCATCAATAACAATAGTTCCTGCTAAAATTTCAACATCCATGTTGTCAAGATCAATTGTAATTTCAGTTGGAACAGTAATAACAGGTTCTTCATAAACCGGGTCTTTGCATGATGTTAGTCCAATAGTTAAACCTAAAAGAACTACAAGTAATAAATTAAATTTTTTCATAATTTTCATTTTTAATTAGTTAATATTTAAACGTGTTTCAATTTCAATAAATTTTGTGCAAATGTAGTTATTTTTTAAAAAAGTTATTCACAAAAAATTATAATTAACGTATTTCAATTCTATAAGGAATTCTTGCCTGAATGCCCGACATCTGTTGTATTTCACGCATAGTTTGATATAATGGGTATAATTCACCTAATTCCGCAGCAATTTTAGTTTCAGTATCACTATTACCGCTTAATATTTCCATCAACTGTTCATAAGATGATTTTTCCTTGGGGTAGTTTACAATTTTATAATTTTCTAATCCAGCTTTTTCTGCGGCAACTTCAATCGCACGAGTTAATCCGCCAAGCTCATCAACCAAACCGAGTTCAAGTGCATCGGTTCCTGTCCAAATCCTGCCTTGCGCAATAGCATCAACTGCTTCAACAGTCATATTTCTTCCTTTTGCAACATGACCGAGAAATGTTTTATATACATTATTAACATGCGTGTGATGAAAAGCTGCATCGCCGGCAGACATGGGATAAAGTACCGAAAGCGGCGTAGAATACTTATTCGTCTTAACAAAGTCGGTTGTAATACCAATTTTATTATTTAATAATTTATGCGCATCGGGGATCATACCGAAAACACCTATAGAGCCGGTTAATGTATTTTTATCACTTATTATATAATCTGCCATACAAGAAATATAATAACCTCCAGAAGCAGCGTAAGTACCGTAAGAAGCTATTACAGGTTTCACTGCCTTAGTTAAAATTATCTCATTAAGAATAATTTCCGAAGCCAATGCACTACCACCCGGACTATTAACTCTGAAAACTACGGCTTTAACATTTTTATCCAAGCGCGCATTTTTTATTTGTTTTGCTAAAGTTTCATCACCAATTTGAATATCACTCCCTTTACCGTCAATAATATCTCCTAAAGCATAAATAATCGCAATTCTATCTTTTGATAATTCTTTCTTAGATTCAGGAACTTTACTGTAAGTTTCCACTTTTATTTGTTCTACTTTTTTATCATTCTCAACTCCAAGCAAGCCGTTTATATAAGCATATGCATCATTAATCTGTCCGACTTGGTCTATAAAATTTAAATTCTTTGCATCATTAGCTGTTTTAATCATTAACTCATCGGCGTAATAATTTAAATCGGCAACACTGATATTTCTCGAACTGCTTATTGCGTCTATAACGGTACTCCATATTGATGTAATATAACGAGACAACTGCTCTCTATTAGCATCACTCATTTCATCCGTAATATACGGTTCAACAGCGCTTTTAAATTTATTTCCGTCAGGGCGAAATACATTTACATCAATCTCAAGTTTATCAAGCATTCTTTTGTAAAACATTGTTCCTGCGCTAATACCTCTAAAGTTTATTAAACCTTCCGGATTGATAATAATATGATCTGATACCGACGAAAGATAATACCCGTTTTGTGACATTCCTTTTGAATACGTTACCACAAACTTTCCAGACTTTTCCTTGAAATCGGATAACGCATTTCTTATTTCTTCTGCAAATGCATAACCACCTGAAACGCCTTGTGTATCAATAAAAATACCTTTAATATTATTATCGGTTTTTGCTCTGTTAATACAATCCAATACGGTATTTAATCCCTGTGATTGCTGAATCTCCATACTAAACATATCAAAAGAAGATAGTAAATCCGACGGAGCTTTGTCGTACATTTGTTTATCAAAATTCAAATATAAAACACTGTTCGGTTTTACAGTGGGCGTGCTTTTAGACATCGAAGAAATGCTCGATACCATTATCATTAAACAGATAAACCATAAAATTCCGAATAGAATCAGCCCGGTTAACGTTGCCAATACGCTTTTAAAGAAACTTTTCATAAAAAAATAGATTTTAATTAGTTATTAAGTTAAATTGATTTTGTTAATTTTAATTTTGAATTTATTATTGCAAAAGTATAAAATTTTATATAATATTGAAAATTATTTTTAAAGAATAAGATTTATTGCTAATGAGGGATTTAGTTTTAATGTTGGGTACAAATTTAGGCGATAGACAAGAAAATTTAAATATCGCCATTAACAAACTTTTATCATATTTTGGTAAAATAACAATCACTGGCTCTGTTTACGAAACTGAACCATGGGGATATAATGATGAACAGAATTATTATAATCAGGCTGTTGTGTTTTCTGCAGATTACTCTCCGCTTGATGTTTTACATATCTGTAAATCGATTGAAATACAAATGGGTAGAGTAAAATTATTAAATGATATGTACGAAAATAGGATTATTGATATTGACATCCTTTTTTATGGCGATATTGTTTTTCATAATGATTTCTTTAAAATTCCTCATGATAAAATTATTCACAGGCGATTTGTTTTGGAACCTTTAAATGAAATTATTCCAAATTTTATTCATCCCGTTCTAAAAAAATCCATTCACGAATTATATCTGGAAAACACTGATAAACTCACTGTTACCAAACTTCAACCATCTAATATTAATTTTCACGACAATGAAAAATTTTCCGAAATACAATTAAATTATAATTATATTGCTATCGAAGGTTGTATCGGAGCTGGTAAAACATCACTGGCAACAAAAATCGCAAATGACTTTAATGCAAAACTTATCCTCGAACAATTTGAGGACAATCCTTTTTTGCCGAAGTTTTACGAAGATATGGAGAAATATGCTTTTCCATTGGAATTATCTTTTCTCGCTACAAGATACCGGCAATTAAATGATCAATTAATGGGGATTGATTTGTTTCACAGTCATGTTATTGCTGATTATTTTTTATCGAAGTCTTTTATATTTGCCGGACAAAATTTACCTGATGATTTATTCAAACTTTATTCTACAATGTTTAAGATCATGAAAACCAAAACTCCGGAACCCGATTTGATTGTTTACCTTTATCTTGACATTGACAACTTATTATCGAACATAAAAAAACGCGGTCGTGGTTACGAACAAACTATCGATTCCAACTACTTGTCAACCATACAAAAAGGATATTTTGATTTTTTCAAACAAGAAGAAGATCGAAGAATTTTAATTATTGACACAAATAACATCGATTTTATTAATAATGAGAGTGATTATTTGAAGATATTATCTGAAATAAATAAGGAAAGGTGTGTAGGAATATATGAATTAAGCCTGTAAATGAGCACTAATAATATTTTTTTACACTCATTAGCATTTGTTAATACATTTTTTATAATTTTGCAGTTTGTATCAATTTTTTTGAATATAAAATTTTTTATGTATAAGAGGCTAATAATTATATTAATAATACTTGCGACAACTTATCAATTGTCTCTATCACAAACTAATAATACATTATGTTTGGACACTTGTTTTGCTCTTCTTGAGAGAAATTATCCATTACTGGATAAAATAGAAATGATTGACAGGGAAAAAGAATATTCAAAAAGTAATTCTAAAAAAGAGAATCTACCTACATTTAGTATTTCCGGCGACGTATCATACCAGTCGGAAGTTCCTTCATTTGTAATCAATTCCGATCTCGGCGATATTTCATTTTCTCCCGATAATAAATTTCGTTACGGAATAAATCTAGACTTGGAGCAACCGGTTTTCGATGCAGGTATATCAAGGAAAAAAAGAGAGCTGACATCAAGCGAATATGATAGTGAAATTCAGAACATTCATATCGAACTTGAAAAAATAAAACTATCCGTTTGCGATATATTTTACAGTGCAATATTAGTTGACGCTTATATTGAGCAATTACAACTTGCAATGGAAAGGCTTGTTGCAAGAAAAGATGTGGTTAGCGCTGCTGTAAATAATGGTTTGGCTTTAGCTTCCGACCTCGATTTAATTAAAGTTGAAATTATAAAAATCGAAGGAAATATTTCCGAAAGAATAATTCAGAAGAAAATCATTACAAAAAATTTATCGCTTTTGCTCGGTACAAACATAAATGAAAATACTGCTTTTGAAATTCCGACTTTAAATATTAACAGACAGTTTATTAACAAAAGACCTGAATTAAAAATGTTTGAGGTCCAAAAAAATCGAATTTCAGCAGCAGAAAGTCTTTACAAAACTTATTGGCCTCAGGTTGACGGCTTTGCAAGAATTGGTTATGGCAATCCTGGATATTACGATTTCTTTCACGAAAAAGCTCATCCTTATTTATTTGTCGGACTAAAAATGAATTGGACTTTTTGGGATTGGGATAAGGCACGTACGGAAAGAAAAAAACTCAACATCGGAAAGGATAAATTAGATGTTGATAAAGCTGTCTTCGATATGAGCGTTAAATTAAATATGAATTCATATTTAGATGAAGTTGAACGTTATGATATGCTGATAAAGAAAGACAAACAAATTATTGAATTAATGGAAAAAATTTCCTTAGCCGCAGAATCTCAATACAATAATGGCGAAATAACATTTTCCGAATATTATGAAAAACTTAATGCGGAATTGAATTCAAAATTAGAACTTAACACGCATGAAATAATGCTTCAAAGAGCTAAAACTAATTATTTATTAAATTTAGGACTATATTAGAATCTTTATGAATAGAAAAACTTTACCCATTATATTTCTAGCTTTCTCTACTATTTTATTTTCTTGTAAAAGTAAAGAACAAAAATCCGATGCATACGGTAACTTTGAGGTAATTGAAGTTATGGTTGCTGCGGAAAGTAACGGAAAATTGCTTTCTTTAAATATTGAAGAAGGAATGTATGTAGAAGAAGGTCAGATTGTTGGAATGATAGATACTATGGATTTGTATCTGAATAAATTGAAACTCGAAACTGCAATCGCTTCAATCAAAACAGGAAGAAGCAGTATTAAGTCCGAAATAGATGTTTTAGAACAACAAAAAGAAAACTACGAAAAAGAATACGAACGTCTGAAAAAAATGTTTTCCGAAGGCGCTGCCACACAAAAACAAATGGATGATGTTACCGGTGCTATCTCGCTTATCGACAAGCAAATGATTGCTGCAGGAACAAAATACAACTCCATTGATTCCGAAATTGGGGCAAATCAAATCAGCATTCAACAAATTAATCATTCTATCGATCGTTGTAAAATCGTTTCCCCGATCTCGGGAACAATAGTCAGCAAATACTTACAACAAGGCGAATTTGCAGCAGCAGGAAGAGCTGTGTTCAAGGTTGCAAACCTGGAGGATATGATTCTTCGCGCTTACATCAGCGGTGACCAACTTGCTCATGTTAAAATCGGACAAACCGTTGAAGTTCTTGTTGATTACTCAAAAGATTCAAATAAAAAATTCGAAGGTACAGTCAGCTGGATATCTCCGGAAGCAATATTCACCCCAAAAATCATTCAGACAAAAAAAGAGCGCGTGAATATGGTTTATCCGATTAAAATTTCCGTAAAAAACAACGGCGAAATTAAAAGAGGTATGCCCGGTGAAGTGAATTTCAAATAGAATGAATCTTACATGATTAGCGTCGAAAATATCAGCAAATCATACAAAGATGTTAAAGCATTAAGTAACGTTAGCTTTAATGTTGATGAGGGAGAATTATTCGGATTAATAGGTCCGGATGGCAGCGGCAAAACTACCCTTATGAGAATAATGGTAAGTTTGATTTTGCCGGATACTGGAAAAATTCTGCTCGATAAACTTGATACCGACAAAGATTTCAAAAAAATCAGAAGTATTATCGGTTATATGCCTGGAAAATTTTCCTTGTATATGGATCTGACAGTTAAGGAAAATATTGATTTCTATTCTAATGTTTTCGGAGTATCATACAAAAAAAATTATTCTTTAATATCAGATGTTTACGACCAACTTGCACCATTTGAAAATCGTAGAGCAGGACAACTTTCCGGTGGAATGAAACAAAAACTTGCTTTATGCTGTGCCTTGATTCACAAACCAAAAATGTTGTTTCTTGATGAACCTACTACAGGTGTTGATGCCGTATCACGTAAAGAATTTTGGGATATGATATATAAACTTCGTGCCGACGGGATGACTATTGTTGCTTCCACTCCTTATATGGATGAGGCCGAAAGATGCGATAGAATAGCTTTATTCCAGAATGGAAATATTCTTGAAATAGACACGCCAAAACAATTAGTTGCGAAATATGAAGGCAAAGTAATTGCCTTAGTAACTCCTCAGGTAAATAAATGTATAAAATTGTTGAAATATTGGAAAAAAGTTCACATTGCATATCTTTTCGGAGATACAATTCATCTCACAATGAACGATAAATCAGAACCAATATCCTCTGTAACCGATTATCTCCACGAAAATAAAATAGATGTTACTTCAATAGAATTTGTAAATCCGAATATTGAAGATTGCTATATTTATCTCAATTATAATGTAAATCCCGAACACCACTCAAATGTCTGAAAATTACGCCATACAAGTAAAAAATTTAGTTAAAAGCTTCGGTGATTTTACTGCTGTGGATAACCTTACTTTCGATGTGAAGAAAGGTGAGATTTTTGGGTTTTTGGGTGCAAACGGTGCCGGCAAAACAACCGCAATGAAAATTTTATGCGGAATTCTGTTACCTACTTCAGGAAGTGTTAAAGTTGCCGGATATGATTTAAAATCTAATAGAGAAAAGGTTAAGTTGAAGATCGGTTATATGAGCCAGAAATTTTCTTTATATGAAGACCTTACCGTTAAAGAGAATTTCAGATTTTTCGGCGGAATATATAAAATGACGAGAAAGCAAATTAGCTCATCTATTGATATTCTTCTTAAACAATTGGATATGGAGGAACAACTTAACACTATTGTAAGAAGTTTGCCCATGGGATGGAAGCAAAAACTTGCTTTCACAATTGCAAATATGCATAATCCCGAGATTGTTTTTCTGGATGAACCTACCGGAGGCGTTGACCCGCTTACAAGAAGAAGATTTTGGGAAATGATTTACGATGCTGCCGAGAAAGGCGTAACAGTTTTTGTAACAACACATTACATGGATGAAGCTGAATACTGCAATCGTGCATGTATCATGAATGAAGGCAAAATTGTAGCCTTAGACACTCCCGAAAAGCTTAAAGTTAAGTACAATGCATCTAATATGGACGAAGTATTCTTGAAAATTGTAAACAGGAGGAAAGCATGATTAGATTTTTCGCCTTTGTAAAAAAAGAATTTCTGCATATTATACGCGATGTTCGTACTTTAATAATACTCATAGGTTTACCTGTTATTATGGTTGTCATTTTCGGATATATCATCTCTAATGAAATCAAAAATGCAAACATAGCTTTTCTTGATTATTCCAATGACAATATCACATCTCAATTAAAAAATGACATCTTAGCATCCGGATATTTTATAGAAGATAATAGTTTTTCCTTGGCACATACAGACGGCGACTATCCTTCAACTTATGATCCTCTTGATATTGGTGTTGAATATGGCGATATAGATGCTCTATTCAAAAAAGGAAATACAAGAATAATAATGGTTTTCGAAGAAAATTTTGCCACAAAATTCGAGCGCGAAGGTTCGGCAAATATTCAACTTATCGTTGATGCTTCTGACCCTAATACCGCTACAATTCTTGTAGGTTACATACAAGCTATTGTTGCCGATTATCAGGAAACATTATTCTATCAAGGCAGAGAATCCATGCAAATAAACATTGAACCGCGTATGATGTTTAACGAAGAATTGAAAAGCTCGTATATGTACGTTCCCGGTACAATCGCATTTATTTTAATGCTGATTTGTGCGATTATGACATCGGTTTCCATCACAAGAGAAAAAGAATTCGGCACAATGGAAGTTTTACTGGTCACACCGCTTAAATCCTCGCAAATAATTATCGGAAAATTAGTTCCTTACGTATTTTTATCAATTATTTGCTCGACAATAATATATACTTTGGGATACCTACTTTTTGATATTCCTTTTGAAGGAGGTGTTTTTAACGTTGCGTTATTTACCTTACTTTTCGTATTAATTGCCTTGCTGCTCGGATTATTAATATCATCATTCACAAAAACAATGGAAATAGCAATGACAATGTCATTAGTAATGTTGTTGCTTCCTACATTAATGCTTTCCGGATTTATTTTTCCAATAGAAAACATGCCTAAATTCCTGCAAATTATTGCATCCCTATTACCGCCGAGATATTTTCTAGATGCCATAAAAACACTTATGCTCAAAGGAGGCGGGCTCGCCGATGTATATAAAGAGCTATTGGTTTTAATTGGTTTTATAGTATTGTTGAATATTGCTAATTTAAGAAGTATTAAACAAAGATTAGAGTAAAATGAAAACAATATTATATATAGTTCAAAAGGAATTTATTCAAATCTTCAGAGATAAGGTTCTGCTGAATCTTATTCTAATTGCCCCTTTAGCGCAATTATTGATACTGATTTTCGCCGCTAATTTGGAAATGAAAAATATTGATTTCTGCGTTGTAGATAAAGATAACACACAAAATTCAATAGAACTTACAAATCTTTTGGCAGCATCTCCATTTTACACTTTAAAAGATTATGTTTTCACTGAAGATCAAGCTATTAATATGTTAATAAGTGGCAAGGTTGACATGGTACTGGTTATTCCTCATAATTTCTCTATAGACTTAGAAAGTGCCAGCAATCCAAAACTTCAACTCTTAATTGACGCAATTAACGGAACATCAGCGTATCTAATTAATAATTATACTTCATATATAGTTGCCGATTACAATGTCGATATCGTAATGCAAACTTATCCAGACTCAATTGACACCGGCACATTCGACATCACATATTCATATTGGTACAATCCGCTATTGGATTACAAAATATTTATGTTTCCGGGATTAATTGTTATTCTGGTAAGTTTAATAGGATTATTTATTGCCGCTTTGAATTTTGTAAAGGAAAAAGAACTTGGAAATATTGCACAAATTAATGTTACGGCAATTAAGAAATATCAATTTATTGCCGGAAAGCTTATTCCTTTCTGGATTATCGGAATTATTGAACTCGCTGTCGGATTGCTCTGCGGAGTAATTTTATTTAATGTACCCTTCTTGGGTAGCGTTTGGACTTTATTTTTATACTGTTCAATTTATCTGATATGTGTTTTAAGTTTAGGATTATTCCTCGGAACCCTGTCAAATAGCCAACAACAGGTTATGTTTTTCACCTTTTTCTTCTTTCTCACTTTTATCATTTTATCGGGCTTATTTACACCCTTAGAAACCATGCCGAAATGGGTTACTTATGTAAATTATGCTAATCCGTTCGCATATTTAATGAAAGTATTGAGAATGATTTTATTGAAAGGAAGCGGATTTTCGGACATTTACATGGACATAGTATATTTATCTATATACAGTGTGATAATGTTTTTCATTGCCGTAAAATCATACCGGAAAACAGGATAAACATCTGAATTTCAAATATCATATTAAATTTTATATTTAGATCCTATAACGTTTGAATATAAATTGTAATCCTACAAATTTCATATCATTATACCAATTCCTTAATTTTTGTTAACAACAACCGACATTTTTTCTTTTATATGATATAGAAGAAAAATAAGATGTTAGTTAAAGTTTACGGAAGCGCAATTATTGGTATTAATGCTATACTAATTACTGTTGAAGTAAGTGTAGAAGTAGGAATTCAATTCTTTTTAGTAGGATTGCCCGATAATACAATCAGAGAAAGTCAACAAAGGATTGAAACCGCTTTACGTGAAGTTGGATACAAATTACCCGGAAAAAAGATTACTATAAATATGGCGCCTGCAGACATCAAAAAGGTAGGTTCTGCATATGATCTTACATTAGCGATAGGCATCTTAGCCGCTTCCGAACAAATAAACAGCGATAGAGTTAGTAATTATGTCATTATGGGAGAGTTATCCTTAGACGGGAGCATTTGTCCGATAAAAGGAGCTCTTCCTATTGTAATTGAAGCTAAAAAAAGAGAGTTCAAAGGAGTTATTATTCCAAAAGAAAATGCGGAAGAAGCAGCAATAATCGAAGGAATAGACATTTATGGAGTTTCAAATATAAAAGAAGTTATTGATTTCTTTTGTGGTTATAACGATTTGAAAGCCACTAAAGTTGATATAAAAAGTATGTTTGAAACACATAATAATGTTTACCAGCAAGATTTTAGTGAGGTCAAAGGACAGTCAAGTATAAAGAGAGCATTGGAAGTTGCCGCTGCCGGCGGACACAATATTATGATGATCGGCTCGCCCGGCAGCGGCAAAACAATGCTGGCAAAACGATTACCAACAATTCTACCTCCATTGAATATTGAGGAATCTTTGGAAACAACGAAAATACATTCCGTAGCCGGGAAACTATATCCCGAAACATCGTTGATTACGAACCGTCCTTTCCGTTCTCCGCATCATACAGTTAGCGATGCCGGATTAGTCGGCGGCGGAACTTTTCCACAACCCGGCGAAATCTCCTTGGCTCACAACGGTGTCCTCTTCCTTGATGAACTACCGGAATTTAAACGCTCTGTGCTTGAAGTAATGAGACAACCTCTGGAAGACAATGTTGTAACTATTACACGCGCACGACAATCTATTTGTTTTCCAGCTAATTTTATGCTCGTTACTGCTATGAACCCTTGTCCGTGCGGCTATTACAATCATCCTGATATTAATTGTACTTGTTTACCAGGAACTGTACATAAATATTTAAACAAAATTTCCGGTCCGCTATTAGATAGAATTGATATTCAAATAGAAGTTGTACCTGTTCCGTTCAAAGAATTAAGTAATATAAAAAACGGAGAAACCAGCGAAATAATCAGGTCGAGAGTAATAAAAGCCCGGAATATTCAAAACGAAAGATTCAAGCAATACAAAGGAATTCATTCCAATTCAAATCTTACCTCAAAATTAATGAAGAAATATTGCGATCTTGATAACGAATGTCTGGATTTATTACGAAAATCCATGGAACAGCTTAATTTATCGGCCAGAGCTTATGACAGAATTATCAAAGTTTCACGCACTATTGCCGATCTTGATAATTCGTCTAATATCCAACCTCATCATGTTTCCGAAGCAATTAACTACAGAAACCTGGATAGAAATAATTGGGGAAATTAAATTAGACGTAATACAAAAATTGAAAGTTGAAAATTTCAAATTATAGTAATTAATAAATAATCAAAGTATTGAAAATCTGAACTTAACAATAAACAAACATTGTAAATTATGAAAAAACACGCGATTATATCCATATTTATATTGTATTCCGCAACGTCTTTTTGCCAGAATATCGCACATGATATTGTTTTCGGGTCATCTACACTCTGTTCGCAGAAAGGAATAACAGCAATTAATAAAAATATTGCAGGATTATCTATTTCAGATAATTCAAAATGGATAATCGGAATAAATCAAACATATTCGATTCCGGAATTATGGAATGTTTCGGCGTCTTATTTGGTAAAAATAAAAAAACGAGGCATATTACCTATAACATTAACATGTCATGGCCCGGGTAATTTCTTAAACTTCAAACTAAAGTTCGGGTATGCGCAAATGTTTTCAAAATATTTTTCTGTAAACATCAGGTTTTTAGCTGAATATTACTTTATTGATCATTCCGAAAACATGTTCAATGCAGGTTTTGAAGTCGGAACTTTATATTTGATTAATAATAAAGCATCCGTCGGATTTATTTTTACAATGCCGAATCTAGTTCACAATACAACAGAAAATGCTTGGAGAAATATCCAGATTGAAACCGCATTCAGTTATTATCTATTCGATAAAGCAAATATAAATTTCGGCATAAGAAAAGAACAATATACAAACATTGAATTTATTGTAAGTATTGTCGGACAAATAGCAAAAAACATGGGTTTGTTTTTAGCATATAATTCCGGGAATAGTCAAATTTCTTCCGGATTAACCATAATCTTTAAAAGCATTAGCATTGCTTTGATAATGGAAACAAATTTCAATTTAGGAGCCAGTCCTGAAATACAATTTATATTCTAAATAAAATGATAAAATTCTATTTACATATTATCACAATACTAATATTATTATTCTGTTTTTCAATCCTTTTATATTCACAAAATACAGAAAATAATATAGATTACACAGAATCATTTATTGAAAATATTTTAGAAAATAATGAAGATACTAATATACTTGAAGACATTGAGCTTTATAATTATTCAATAATCAAAATAAACATTGTATCAGACGATTATTTGTTAAACATTCCGTTTCTTTCGGGATTTCAAAAAGAACAATTGATTCTTTACCGAAAAGAATGGGGCAATATCTTATCAATCGGAGAATTAATACTAATTGACGGTTTCACTAAAGAATCCTACGATTTTTTATCAAAAATTATTGACTTTTCATTAAAAAATGAAAAAATCAAATATAAATTCGGTGATTATTTCAAACAGGCGGATTATGAAATCATTACAAGAATCGGAAGTACTTACGGAGATAATCTTCCATATACAAGCGAAAAAATATCGGAAAAATATTATGGCGGCAGGGAAAAAGTTTTGTACAAATTCTTATATAACCTAGAAGAACAACTGCGCATTGCAATTATAATAGAAAAAGATGCAGGTGAAAGATTCATTGATATTACTAATAAAAGTTTTGAACATTTATCGGGATTTATTCAATGGAAGAGCAGAAATTTTACAATTTCCGCAGGAGATTATTATATTCAATTCGGGCAAGGATTAGGAGTCTGGACAGGACAATCTTTTTTATCAGGAATTGAAACCATTTCTCAAATCAAATATTCAGGTAAAATAAAAGTCAAAACCTCATCAGACGAAGTGAATTATTTCCGAGGCGGTGCAATATCCTGCAGAATAAAATCTGCTTCAATCTACACATATTTTTCATCAAAGAAAGTAGATGCGAGTTTAGATTATAATAATGATTTAGAAAAAGATGTTTTCACGTCGTTATCAACATCGGGTTATCATCGAACTGCAAACGAAATAAATAAAAAGTTCAATTTGCCGGTGATAAATACGGGAATCGGAGCCGGTATAGATATTAAACGATTAAGAATATTTGCGAGTTGTAATTATTCTCAATTCAAAAATATATATTATCCTAAAGAAAACATTGAAAATATTTTCAAAGAACGGAATAACAAATATTTAACATATACTTTAGATTTTGTTGCTTGTTTGCGGAAAAGTGTTATTTACGGCGAAATTGCAATGATGAACAATTTTTCATTAGCGTCAACATTCGGAATAAATTTGCATACAAGTTCATTGACGGAGATAGATATAAACTTAAGATATTTATCTCCAAGATATACCAATCTATTCTTCAATAACATATTCAAATCAAAAAACGGCGAATACGCAATCTCAATAAAGCAGATAACATATTTAAACAGAATATTCACTCTATACAATCATTTAGATATTTCAAAACCGCTTTGGTTAACAACTAATATCTCTGTATTAAATCCGATAATCAGAATATCATCAAAACTGAACATCAACATAACAAAACACACATCAGGAAGTATATTTTACAGATACACAAGTATTTCTTCCAAAGATAATTCGGAAAGAATAACATCATTTTACGAAGAAAAAGGGCATAATCTCAGAATACAAATAGAATTGATTCCCTACCCCTTCTTAACATTACGTTCAAGGGCAGAATTCGTAAAAAAAGAAAACAGCAATGGAATACTTTTATATCAAGATTTATCCTTAAAATTCGATGGAAGATATTCTATAACATACAGGGTTACTTGTTTTGATACAGACGATTATGCGTCAAGAATATACAGCTACGAAAATGATGTATTATATGCATTCTCATCACCTATGTATTATGGCAAAGGAGCATCAATGTTTTTATTAATCAATTACAAAATAAAAAGGTCGATATCAATATGGGGAAAAGTCGCATTTTTTAAGGTGCTTGACAGAGAAAATGCGGATAGGTTTATATATACACTACAAGTTATTTATAAGCCATAGACATAATTACATAATTTACAAAATTTATTATTATGAATAAGATTGACAACATAATAAGAAAAGCAATATCAGCATCTTATAAAGTTCATAATACTTTAGGAGCAGGTTTTCTTGAAAAAGTGTATGAAAAAGCTTTATGTATTGAACTTAAAAATATAGAAATGAACGTTGAGCAACAATTTCCCATTACAGTTTATTATAAAAGTGAAAAGGTTGGGTTCTATTATGTAGATCAATATATAAATAACATTCCTATTGTCGAGCTGAAAGCCGCTGAAAATTTATGTCTTGCTCATGAAATACAATTAGTAAATTATTTAGTTGCAACAAATATTGATGATGGGCTACTTATGAATTTCGGACAAAAGTCTGTAGAAGTAAAAAGAAAATTCAGGACTTACAATAAAAATAGTTGACTATCAGGAATAATTTAATTATATCATAATTTATAAAATTGTTAATTTTCTAAATTATGTCACTCCGTCTATAAGTATTTAATTATTTTTGCATAAAAATTCTATGCGTTACGATTTTGATGAAATAGTAGACAGACGCGGCACTCATAATGTAAAACATGATCTTGCGGAGAAAGTCTTCGGTACAAATGAAATAATTCCTATGTGGGTTGCGGATATGGATTTCAAAACTCCGGATTTTATTGTAAAAGCTTTGAAAGAACGTTGCAAGCATGAGTTTTTCGGATATACTTATGCTTATGAAGGATATACTTCTTCTGTGCTTAACTGGTTGAAAAATCATTATAATCTACCTGCAACGAAAAATGATATTCATTTTATTCCAGGAATTGTTGCAGGAATTGCTTTTTGCATACAAGCTTTTACAAAAGAAAATGATAAAATATTAATCTTAACACCTGTTTATCCTCCATTTATCAATTTGCCGGAAAGAAATAACCGACAAGTAGTTTGTTCAAAGTTGAAAACAGAAAACAGTAGATTTTCCATTGATTTCAGTGATTTTTTTGAAAAAATCAAAGGTTGCAAAATGATGATTCTTTCCAATCCGCATAATCCGGGCGGAACTGTTTGGTCTAAGGAAGAGCTTCAACGAATAGCACGTATATGTCACAAAAACAATGTTGTTGTAATTTCAGATGAAATACATGCCGATTTAATCTTACCCGGCCATAAGCATCACTCATTTGCTTCTGTATCTGAAGATGCAAAAGAATGTTCCATAACTTTTATTGCACCGAGTAAAACGTTTAATATTGCCGGATTATCAAGTTCAATAAGCTGCATTTTCAATAACAACATCAAAGAAAAATACTACGGATATTTAAATCGTAATGAGATAGCCAACGGTAATATTTTTGCATTTACCGCGTGCGAAGCAGCATTTAATTACGGTGATAATTGGTTGCTTCAACTTAGTTCATATCTTGAGAAGAATGTAGAATACCTCAGAAATTTCTTTGAAAATCATTTACCGATGCTCAAAATTATTATCCCTGAAGCGTCTTATCTTATATGGATAGATTTTAATGCTCTTGGGATGAACCATGAGGAATTAAAGGATTTTCTCGTAAAAAAAGCTAAACTCGGACTAAACAGCGGTACTGAATTTGGCGACGGTTATGAAGGATTTATGAGAATGAATATCGGTTGTCCCAGATCAATTCTCATTACTGCATTAGATAATTTAAAATCATCAATTAAAAGTTTAGGCAAATTAAATGAATAAAATCAAAATAATAAAGATAATAAGTGTAATTATTGTTCTATTTTTTATCATTCTTACAATAACGTCTATTTCAAAATGTTCAAGAAAAAAATCAGCAGATTCTCACGAAGGAGAAATCGGGTATGTTGAAGAACAACCGACCATGCTTTATGGAATTTGTGTTGATAATTATGATATCTCCGAAAATACAATAAAGAAGGATGAAGTTTTATCAACAATATTGAGACAATACAGCGTTTCTCCGGGAATTATCCATCAATTAGAGAATGTTTCAAAAGACACATACAATGTAAGAAAATTGAAAAGCGGCGCAACATACAGAATTTTGCAAACAAAAGATTCGGTTCCCCAAGCGCATTATTTCATTTATGATATTTCGCCGATTGAATATTGCGTTTATTCTTTAAATGACAGTATTTATTCTTATTTGGGTGCATTACCGACTGATACTATATTTAAAAACATCTCAGGTGAAATTAATTCTTCTCTCTGGAATGCAATGATAGATATAGGAGCCGCCCCGGTTTTAGCAATTAAATTATCTGATATATATGCCTGGACAATAGATTTCTTCGGAATTCAGAGTGGAGATAAATTCGAAATGATTTATGAAGAAATTTATGTAGGCGACGACCGGGTTGATTACGGCAGAATATTAGCATGTAATTTCATTCATGCCAATCAAAGCAATAAAGCATACTATTTTGTTATTGACGGAAAAGGTGATTATTTTGATGATAACGGCAAAAGTTTGAGACGGCAATTTTTAAAAGCGCCATTGAGTTACAGCAGGATAAGTTCAGGATTTTCTTATGCACGAAAACATCCTATAACAAAACAAGTTAGACCTCATTTAGGTGTCGATTATGCTGCCCCTGCGGGGACGGCTGTTCAATCTATAGGCGATGGAACCGTTATTGCAAAAGGCTGGGACAATAAAGGCGGCGGTAATTATGTTAAAATCAAGCACAATAGCGTTTACACCACAGTATATATGCATTTAAAATCATTCGGAAAAGATATTTCTGTCGGAAACAGAGTCAGGCAAGGACAAGTAATTGGTTATGTAGGCAGTACTGGAATGTCAACCGGTCCTCATCTTGACTTTAGAGTTTACAAAAACGGCGCTGCGATTAATCCGCTAAAAATGGAATCGCCGCCAGTAGAGCCGGTACCGACCGAAATGATGGATGAGTTTTTTAAATTGGTGAAAAATTTTGAGGAAATTCTCAGATAATAATTTAAATATTAAGAACCAAGAATTTTACTTTAATTTCAAATAAAGTAAAAAAATATGATGAACTTAATTTACAAATTATTTTGGCCTATATCCTGATTTATTAAGAATTGCCTCACTATCAACAGTTATCATCAACTCTTTTAAGTCTAAACTATTATTCTTTGTATAAGAATGAACTATTTGCCACCCTATCCATTTACAAACAGAGCCCGGCGAATCCTGAGTAAAGAAAGAAGTATACGGCGCATCATCAATCAATTTTCTCATAACCCTTAAATCGTTAGTAAATAAAGTATTATCGGAAATCAAATATTTCCAAACGTCTTCTTCGTTTTTTTCGCACCATTTCAGTTGTGCATAAGTAAACCCTGTAATAATAGTATCGTGCGTATCCGGTAAACTTCTTTTAATAAACTCCCAATTTTTTCCGTGATATATCATTAAATCAATCAAGCGAGTATAAGCATCGTTCGAAAAATTATAGTATTTGGCAATTTGCTCAAGACAATCGCGAACAATATAATCCCTATTCATTCTTCTAATTATATAATTGGGAATACCTAAAGCATAATAGTTTTCATTTTCGCCAAGATACATATCAATAGCAATAAATAAATCCCTACCGTTATAAAACACAGGCAAATCCAGATCAAAACCTGAAATATAAGTATAAATATTTGGAGGAGTAAAATCGGAATAATAATATTTTATATGTTTAAACGCTTTTTCAAAATCCTTTTCAATTTGAGAGAAATCTTTAAAGACCTGCATACATTCGTCGTAAATAATTTCCACATTTTTGTCTGTGGCAAATTCATAAATAAGATGTATTCCTGTAGTATCCGTTTTAAGATCTCCCAAAAAAACTTCATATTTTTCAGACAAAGATATCAACCCTTCATCAAAATCGTCAATAGGAATATTCATTAAATCAACTTCGTATCTATTAACCAAATAGCTGTCCAAATCAATTTTCTTTACATCAATCTTGTAATCATTTTTAGTACAAGAAACCATCGATAAAAAAACCAATAAAAAAAGTGTAAATTTTAGATATACCTTCATTTTTTTAAATATTAATCGACAAAAATATTTATTTTTCTTAAATAAAAACTATATCTTTGTAACTTAAATTTATGAGATATTATTGTATCTATGAATAAACTTAGACATCAATTTGTTTTATTTTTATTATGCCTTCTTCTATTTTCAAGTAGCTTAAAGGCCTCTGCGCAAAAACCTGAAAGCAAGTTATTTAGGGTTGGGATAAAATTAACGCCGAATTATTCATGGGTAAAATATAAAACTCAAGATTATATTGCTAATTCTCAAAGTCCGGGAATTGCATTCGGTTTCATCAGCGATTATTTAATTAGTGATGATTTCATGGTAAAAACAGGTTTTGACTTTTATACTTTGAAACTTGACTATACTATGCCGTACAGTATGACGGTCGATGAATCATATCAGATAAATTATACGGGAAGTTTACATCGCAAAGCAAAGTTGAATTACTTTGAAATTCCTATTACCCTGAAATACTTAGTTGTAAATTCTAATAAATTCAGCGTTAATGCACAATTAGGATTAAAATTCGGGTTTAATTTTAGATCGAAGGCCGATGAGGATTTTACTTATGTGGATTTAGACATGAAGCATCAGACTTTCAGCAGAAGCGGAGTAAATATAAATGAAGAAATTGCAGGTTTTAAAATGGCTTTGGTTGTAGGCGGAGGAGTGGAATATAATATTTATAAAAATGTAGTTATATTTTGTTCACTATTGGTAAATCCCGGAATAACCAACATAATGTCGGGTTTTAATACTACAAATACAAATATCTTAAATAAAGCTACCGCAAACAGTATAGAGTTATCAATAGGTTTTATTATATAATTTCTTATAACAAAGATGAAAAAAATTAAAGATCATATAGTACTTTCAATTAAAAAGTTTTTTGAAGACAGTAATTTTAAGAAAGCTATTATAGGATTATCAGGAGGTTTGGATTCCGCCGTTGTTTTTGCATTAGCTGTTGACGCTTTAGGAAAAGAAAATGTTCTTCCGGTTTTATTGCCGTCAATGTTTTCTACTCAACACTCTATTGATGATTCTATTGAGATGACTAAAAATCTGGATACTTCGTACGAAATTATAAATATCACCAATGTTTATGATACCATTTTGGAAACACTTTCGCCAATATTTAAAAATGCGGAGTTTGATGTAACGGAAGAAAACATTCAAGCTAGAATAAGAGGATTACTTTTAATGGCTATTGCAAACAAACAAGGACGATTACTACTGAATACCACAAACAAAAGTGAATTTTTGGTAGGTTACGGCACTTTATACGGAGACTTATGCGGCAGTATTGCCGTTATCGGCAATTTATATAAAACTCAGGTTTATGAACTTGCAAATTTTATTAATTCCGGAAAAGAAATAATTCCAAAAAATATTATTATAAAAACTCCTTCGGCGGAGTTAAGACCAAATCAAAAAGACACAGATTCGCTACCTGATTATTACATTTTAGACCCGCTTTTAAAAGCATATTGTGATGAAAAGAAAAGTTACGACACACTTATAAAAGAAGGTTTTGATAAAAATCTTGTAAATAAAGTCATATCCTTGATTGAGCGTAATAAGTTCAAAGAACTTCAAACTCCACCTAAAATTTCTTTAAATTCATTTATTATCAATAAAATATATTCATAATGAAAAAACCGGCATTTATATTTATTCTAATCTTTTTATCTTTTATAACATTTGCACAAAATAAGTATTTTGATTTTTCAAATCGTGGTGAAGTTTATTTTTCTTTCAAAACCGATGACAAGAAAATAATTGAACAACTTGCCAGAATAATTTCTATTGATAAAATTGAAAATAATGACGATATTATTGCTTATGCTAATGAAAAAGAATTTAATAAATTTCTTGAATTTGGTATTGAACCGCAGATATTAACACCTCCGTCAATGCTTGAGGAACATAAAATGTTCACTCTTGATGATTATTATTCTAAGGCTGTAAATGAATGGGACTCCTACCCTACTTATGAAGCCTACATTGCAATGATGGAAGATTTTGAAAATGACTTCCCCGACTTATGTGAAACAATAGAATTCTGTACCACTGTTAATAACAGAAAATTATTGATTTGTAAAATTACCAGCGATATAAATCCGAATAAAAAGACTAAAGTACATTTAAGTTCGACTATGCATGGCGACGAAAACACAGGTTATGTATTAATGCTAAGATTAATTGACTATATTTTAAACAATTACGAAACCGATACCAGAATAAAAAACATTCTTGATAATGCCGAAATCTGGATTTGTCCGAACGCTAATCCCGACGGAACATATAAAACCGGCAACAGTAATGTTAGCGGCGCAACAAGGTATAATGGAAATAATGTTGATTTAAACAGGAATTACATGGATGATGCTTCCGAGAATCCTCACCCCGACGGCAACGAATGGCAACCGGAGACAGTAGCATTTATGGCATTACAAGAAGAACAAAAGTTTAACCTTGCGGTAAATATACATGGCGGTGCGGAAGTTTGTAATTATCCATGGGATAACAAAAATACGTTGAGTGCCGATAATAGCTGGTGGGTATATGTTTGCCGCGAATATGCAGATACCGTACATGTTCACAATCCATCGTACATGACATATCTGAACAATGGAATCACAAGAGGCTCAATGTGGTATATGATTGATGGCGGCCGCCAGGATTATGCAAATTATTATGATCACTGCAGAGAGTTTTGCTTAGAAATAAGTAATACAAAAACTCCGACTGCCAGCACATTACCGAATTATTGGAATTGGAATTACCGTTCATTCTTAAATTTTATTGAACAAGCATTATATGGTATTCACGGTACGACAACAGACGGAGGAACAGGCTTACCGGTTAAATGTAGTGTTGTTATTGAAAGTCACGACCATACGGAATCACATGTTTTTTCCAACCAGACAACAGGTTATTACGTAAGACCAATAAAAGCAGGTACATATACAATTACATATACCGCTCAAGGTTATGATCCTGAAGTAAGAACGCTTACCGTTAATGATAAAGAGAAAATAATCCAAGACATTCAATTTAATTATTCGGGAATGACACCTGATTTCTCTGCCGATAATACAGATATAAACATAAATACGCAAGTATCATTTACTGATGAATCGTATTCAATAAATCCCATTACTGAATATGATTGGACTTTTGAAGGCGGAACACCATCTGTTAGTAATGTTGAAAGCCCTGTCGTAACATATAATGAATCAGGAGTTTTTAATGTAAGCTTAACAATTTATGACGGCACAACCTATAAAACAATTACAAAAGAAGATTACATTACGGTTTCTGTCCAACATATTATGCAGAACGGCATTATTGAAACTTGTGACGGATATTTTTTAGACTCGGGCGGCATAAACGGAGAATATTCTAATAATGAAAACTATATCATGACCTTTAAACCTTCTTCACAAACATCATTAATAAAAGTAACATTTTTAGAATTTGATATTGAAGAGCACAGTTCATGTGATTATGATTATTTAATCGTTTATGACGGTCCGGATACTTCATCCCCATCACTGGGAAAATATTGCGGAACCAATCTTCCAGGACCATTTATTTCTACTGCTGACGACGGTGCTTTAACCTTTGTTTTTAATAGTGATTATTCTCAAACAGGTGCGGGTTGGAAAGCTGTTGTAGAATGTATTCCGACAGTAGCAATACCACCAATTGCAGAGTTCTCGGCATCACATACAAGTATCACAATTAATAATCAAATCAACTTTTTCGACGAATCTGAAAACAATCCTACTTCGTGGGAGTGGACTTTTGAAGGTGGCTATCCAGCATCCAGCAATGAACAAAATCCAATTGTAACATACTATTCGCCAGGAGATTTTGACGTAAATTTAAAGGTCAGCAATCAGGACGGAGAAGATATTATACTAAAAGAAAATTATATTAATGTAACTTTATCTATTGATCAATTTGATGCAAACATCAAGATTTATCCTAATCCGGCTAAAGAAACAATTAAAATAGAATCCGAAACGTTAATAAACGAGATTGAAGTTATTGATTTATCCGGCAAAAGAATACTACATCAGCATATTAAAGAAAATAATGCTACAATTAATATAAATAGGATTCCTTACGGAGTATATCTACTTAATGTTCAATTAGAAAATTCAAAAATTACATCAAAAATAATAATTTCCGAATAATCAAATATGTTAAAAAAAATATTAACATCAATATTATTTTCACTTATTATTTTTACTGTATATAGTCAAAATAATACAGTAAAACTTAATTTAGAAGCAGGTAGTGATAATACTTCGGTGAGTGTCGGTTGGGAAATACCCTCACATATCAATCCCGTTAATTTGGATATATATATGATGGATAATATTAACCAAGCATTTTCATTAATTGAAAGCATTCCTAATCCTGCAAATAATTTTGCGACAGTAATAAACATTATTCTTTCCGATTTTACATTTCACTTTACGGCACAACTTACGGACAGCCAGTCAAATATTTATCATTCAGACACTCTAAGCCCTATTTACATGACACTCGGGGGCGGCAGTATATCTCAACCTCATCCAACAATAAGATGTCCTAAATATCCTTTAATAGCGCCTGATACTTTATATCTTTACAGAAAGTACCCTTACGATCAAACATTTATCAGAATTAATCCGCAGATTGAAACAGGAACTTCATTTATTGACAACACTTTAACTGCCGTATGCGATACAAATATCTCGTACTATGTTATCAATAAAGCAGGAAATTCTGTTTCGGCAATAAAATCAGCAAGATACACAGATCCTAATCCTCCCGACAAACCTATGATCCGAGGACTGACGGTAAATGATAACGGAGACCTTATTATTCAATGGCATCATTCAACGGATATTGATGTTGAATTTTATAAGATTGATACGATTCTTCCGTATGGAACATGGCAAAACAAAGATAGTATTCCGGCAAACCAGACATCATATGTTCTGATGAAAGACTTCTGTAGTTATAATAGTGATTTTTCCATACAATACAGGGTTTTAGCAGTTGATTCGTGCGGCAATAGTACAGTATGGGATTTAGATGAAATTGCATATAACCCGATGATTCTGAACATTCCATACGTTCATGAATGTAACTCCGTGCGTTTCTCATGGAATAATGCAAATTGCATTAGCGGGAACATAAATAATTATTTCATAATCCTAAATGATCTTAATGAACAAACTACAGATACAATTACTTTTAACAATAACAATATAATTTCCGAACCTAACGAAAATACTTATTATTGTAATATCAATAGATTTAATGCAAATACATCGTATCAATGTTTATTATATGCGGTAAATGATCAGCAACCACCGGATACGGTTAGAACATGTGCTGTCGATTTTTATGTTGGTAACATTCCCAACGCTCCGGATACGCTTTCTATATTGGGCATTAAATATGAAACACAAAGCGGAAACAATATTATTGATATTTATGTTGATCCGGAACCTGGCAAAGATGTTGAATATATTCTATACACGAATCCGCGAAATAACAGTGACGGAGTTTTAAAACAAGATACTATAGCAATAATTTCTTCAGATCAATTTCCTTTAGAATCCGGAAATTTAACTTTTCGCGACAATATGCAAGTTTCATCTGCTTACAATTATTACTTGGTTGCAAAAAATTCATGCGGAACATCATTCATTGATTCTTCTTTTATGAAATCTATTTATTTAATGGGTGAAGAGGATTCAGACTCACACATGTTTCGCCTTTGTTTTTCCCAAAATATTACTAATTATGAGTATGATGAAATTACATATACGGTTCACAGAGAATATTTTTCGACTAACTCAAATGAACCTAACGAAGACAACATAGATTGGATGAGTTGTAACACTACGCCGGTTGGTAGTCAGGAATTTTGCACATATTGTCAGACAAACTCTCCAGATGCTGTTTACAATTACTGTGATTATGATATGGATTTTTATTACGGAGAAGACAACTTTTCAATAACATGGCATATTGAAACTGAAATTACACATATTAACGGTGAAACAAGTATTTCAATATCAAATCCTGTTACATTATATGCTTCTGTTCGAATGCCAAATGCTTTTATTCCAAACGCTATTAATGAGGTGAACAGCCGGTTCGGACCGCTTAATTTCAGCCCGTACAATTCTCAAGACATCCAATCAATAGATTTTCAAATATTTAATTCTTGGGGAGAAAGAATATGGTATGGCAAAGATATTTTCATTGATTTTTATTGGACTGGAAAAACGGTAAACGGTAAAGATGCTCCGGCGGGCGTTTATTTATATATCTATACCATAACGTTTAAAAACGGATTAAGTTTCAAAACTCAAGGCAGCGTAAACTTAATCAGGCATTAGTTTTTTTTAAGATTCATATATTATTTTTTATTATATCTTTGTACCTTAATTGAAAATCCCCAAATTAGGGGTTAAAGATTTGTTATTCTGTATATTTTTAATAAAACAACTAAACTTTTAAAAAGATGAGATACAAGCATTTATTTTTAACTACTATTTTATGTTTATTTATTTTTGCGGGAAATGCGCAGGTTATTGTAAAAATTGGCAATGATGAAATTCTAACTGAAGATTTTATCGCTTTATATCAGAAGAATAACGACCCTGATCTTACAATAGAACAGTTAACAAAAGAAGAATATCTCGATCTTTATATTAACTTCAAATTAAAAGTTAAGGAAGCCGAAGCATTAGGAATGAACCAGGAGCGTTCATTTATTAGAGAATTTAACGGATATAGGGATCAACTTGTAAAACCTTTTTTAGTTGACAGTTCCGCTTACGAAAACTTGATAAAAGAATCTTACGAACATATGAAATATGATCTCAGGGCAAGTCACATTTTAATTAATCTCCCTGAGATGGAAGTGAGCAGTGATACTATTTATGCTTGGAATAAAGCAATCTCAATCAGAGATAAATTTTTAAAAGGTGAAGATTTCGGAGATTTGGCATATAAATACTCAGACGACCCATCGGCAAGGGAAAGAGATTGGGACGGAAGAAAAATTCCTGCAAACAGAGGCGATTTAGGCTATTTCTCCGCATTTGATATGGTTTATCCTTTTGAAAATGTAGCCTACGAAACAAAAATCGGTGAAGTTTCAATGCCTGTAAGAAGCAAGTTCGGCTATCATATAGTTTATGTAACAGATAGAATTCCTTCATTAGGAGAATGTTCGGTATCACATCTTTTATTAAGAGTACCGGCAGATGCTACAAAATCTGATTCTGCAAAAATAATGGAAAGAGCTCAGGCTTTGTATGACAGAATGATGAAAGGTGAAAATTTTACAACTTTGGTTAAGGAATACAGTGAAGATAAATCAACCAGTGATATTGGCGGGCAGTTAAGAATTTTTACATCCAGTAAACTTGAACCGACTTTCATTAAGTATGTTTCAACTTTGCAAAACCCCGGTGATATAAGTGTTCCGTTTTTTACTCCATACGGCTGTCATATTGTTAAACTCGACAAAAGAGGTAAACTGGGAACATTGGAGGAAGAAACCCCTATTATCAAAAAAAGAATAACCGGCTCGGATAGGTTAAAGATTCAAAACGATCTTTTATACATTCATCTGCGCAATGAATATAATTACAAATTAAACGGCGATAACTACAATGAAATACTTCCATTAATAGAAGAGCATTTCAAAAATCTTTCCGTAATAAAGCTGGACGAAAATAAAGAATTATTTACCTATTCTGACCGCTCTGCAAGTCAGAATGATTTCATAACTTATATGTTCGTCAATGAAATGGAAATGCCTACAGGGTATTCTAAAGCTAATATTCTAAAATATCTTGACAATTTTGTTAACACAAAGCTCTTTGAAATTGAAGCAGAAAAAATTGCAAATGAAAACTCGGAGTTCAAATTATTATTACAAGAATACTATGACGGTATATTATTATTTAATATTAATGATGAGTTTATCTGGAAAAAAGCTATGAACGACAGCTTAGGATTGGCAAATTATTACGAAAAGAATAAGGATAATTATTATTGGAAAGAACGCACAAACGCTACGCTATATACAATTAGTGATCCTTCTACCGCCAAGAAAATCAGAAAATCTATTATTAAAGGTTATGATGATAAGGAAATTGCAAAAATGTATGCAACCGACAACAACCCCAGACCAATAAATGTAGAGAAACGTTTGTATGAACAAGGCGAAAATACTGTAATTGATACAGTTGATAAAAAAGTCGGCATTTCAAAAGTAATAAATAATAACGGCAAAACTTATCTTGTAAAGATAAATGAAGTTATTCCTCCGAAAAACAAAACATTAAGTGAATGTAGAGGTTCTGTAATTTCCGATTATCAAACATACCTTGAAGATGAGTGGTTAAAGGAATTAAAAGAAAAATATCCGGTAGTAATCAACTACACCGAACTCGAAAAAATAAAATAATGAAAATCACACATATAAATATCTTTATATTAATCATATTAGTTTTTTCCTCCTGTTCTTTAAAAAAAGATAAGCAGGAACAGGAAAAAGCTATTGCAAGAGTATATGATAGATATTTATATCCGTCTGATATTATCGGAATAAACTCAACTAAATTAAGTGAAATAGATAGCATTGAGTTTATTAAGGCTTATACCGGTTCATGGATAAAAAATCAATTACTGCTATACAAAGCCGAATCAAATCTTACCGAAGAAGATTTGGACATCGACAAATTGATTGAAAATTACAGAGAGTCATTAGTTATTTTTACATACGAACAAAAAGTTATTGAACAAACTCTAGATACTATTGTTACCGAAATCGAAATTGAAAATTATTACGAAAACAATAAAAGTAATTTTGAATTAAGACAAAATATTGTCAAGGTATCTTATTTAATAACTAAGTCTAAAGTAGTTAAGAAACCTGCCGAAATTAAAAAATGGCTTATGTCTGATAATGAGGATGATCAATACAAACTTCAGAAATTTTGTGAAGCAAATGCCGAAAAATATTATTTTGATGAAAATAAATGGTTCCTTTTCAGCGATATTATTAAAGAAATACCGATAGACACTTATAATGAAGAGGCTTTTTTAAAAACAAATAATTATATTAATTTTAAAGATTCGGACTACGAGTACTTTATTTACATCAAGGATTTTATGGCAAAAGAAAGTATTTCTCCTTTAGAATTTGTAAAGTCTAACATAAATAACATTATCATCAATAAAAGAAAGAAAATGTTATTGCAACAGATTGAAAACGATTTATATAAAACAGCTCTAAAAAATAACGCAATCGATATTTATTAATATTAAAATACTTTTATAAACGATAACAGCGACCTTAATGAAAACAATAAAAAAAATACTCATAATCTCTTGTATATTTTTGACAAGTACGGTTTTTGCTCAGGAAAATTCTAAAATAATTGATGAAGTAATAGCAATTGTCGGACAGGAAATGATAATGCTTTCCGATTTAGAAAATCATTATCTTCAATACAGATCAAGTTTACCGGACATAACCAAATGTGAAGTACTTGATGATTTATTATTTCAAAAATTATTGATTACTCAAGCCGCAATAGATTCAATAGAAGTTAACGAAGCTTATGTTGAAATGGAATTGGATAACAGAATACGTTATTTCATTTCATCTATGGGTTCTAAAGAAAAGTTTGAAAGTTTTTACGGTAAAAAAGTCGATGAAATTAAAAACGAATTTAGAGAATCTATTAGAGATCAAATGATAGTTGAAACTGTTAAAGATAATATTACAGTAAATACAAAGATAACACCTACAGAAGTTCGAGAGTATTTCAATTCTATCCCGAAATCCGAAGTACCTGATATTCCCGCTGAATACGAAATTTCGCAAATCATTAAGAAACCAACTATCAGTGTTACGGAAATGGAAGTGGCATATAATAAAATTGCCGGAATTCGCGAACGTGTAATTAATGGCGAAGACTTTTCAACCATGGCGGTACTTTATTCCGAGGATCCGGGTTCCGCATCGCAAGGCGGATCTATAGGTACTGTCGGAAGAGGTGATACATATCCTGACTTTGAAGCCGCTGCTTATGCTCTTAAACCCGGTGAAATATCTAACGTTATTAAAACCCAGGCAGGTTATCATATAATAAAATCTATCAATCGTATGGGAGATTATATTGATGTTCAACATATTCTTATTGTCCCGAAAGCTTCTCCATACGATTTACACAGAGCAAACCAGTTTTTAGATTCTGTATATAATGTTATTAAAAATGATACAATGTCTTTTGAAACTGCTGCCAGAAAATTCTCTGATGATCCGGGAAAAATCAATGGTGGTATTATTGTAAATCCTTATACCGGAAATACTTGGTTTGATGCGACACAATTAGGTAACTACGACGCACAATTGTTTTTTATTATTGATAAACTCCAAGTTGGTGAAATTTCGCGGCCGTCAAAAATGATGACGGAAGACGGCAATGAAGCTTACAGAATTCTACTTCTTAAATCGCGTACCGTACCTCATAAAGCTAATTTAAGAGACGATTATAATAAGATTCAGGGTTGGGCAGAACAAGAGAAAAATACTCTTACTATTGCTAAATGGGTAAGATCTAAAGCTGCAAAAACATATATTTTTATAAAAGACGAATATCAGAATTGTGATATACTAAATAAATGGATTCAAAAATAATATTATGAATAAAGAAGATCACGTAAAAGAATTTAATGAATTTGTTTCCGCATATAAACGATTAAAAGAAGAAATAGCGAAAACTATTGTAGGGCAAGATAAGGTTGTTGACGATGTACTTATAGCCATTTTCAGTAAAGGTCACGGACTGCTTGTCGGAGTTCCTGGATTGGCAAAGACTTTATTGGTTAGCACAATTGCCAAAGCATTAAATTTAACATTCAACAGAATCCAGTTTACTCCCGACCTTATGCCGTCGGATATTATCGGTGCCGAAATTTTAGATAAAAATCGTGATTTTACTCTTATAAAAGGCCCTCTTTTTTCTAATATCATTTTAGCTGACGAGATAAACCGAACACCTCCAAAAACACAATCCGCACTTCTGGAAGCGATGCAGGAAAAATCTATTACGATTGGTAAAGAAACTCATAAACTTGAAGAACCCTTTTTTGTTCTTGCAACACAAAATCCGATTGAACAAGAAGGTACATACCCTCTGCCCGAGGCTCAACTCGACAGATTTATGTTTAATATTGTTTTAGATTATCCTTCATTTGATGAAGAGGTTGAAATTATTAAACGTACTACCGCCAATGAAATGCCGGAAACAAATGTTATTCTTTCAAAAGAAGACATTATCAAATATCAGAATATTGTGCGTATGATTCCGGTTCCCGATAATATTTACAGATATGCAGTAAATATAGCGGCACAAACCCGCCCGTTTACACCACAAGCTCCTGAAATTGTGAATACATACTTATCATGGGGCGCAGGGCCGAGAGCTTCGCAATATCTTATCCTCGGTGCAAAATGTCATGCGGCTATCCACGGTAAATTTTCTCCGGATTTTGAAGATATAAACGCCGTAGCAAAATCTATCCTTCGCCATCGTATTGTAAAAAATTACAAAGCGGAAGCAGAAGGAATTTCTCAAGATTACATTGTTGATCAACTTTTAGAGAAATAATGATTCTTCGAACCGAAAATCTGGTCAAAGTTTACAAGAAACGTGCTGTTGTAAACAATGTTTCAATAAATGTTGAACAGGGCAGTATTGTCGGGTTATTAGGTCCTAACGGAGCAGGAAAAACCACATCATTTTACATGATAGTCGGATTAATAAAACCGTTATCGGGAAAAATATTTTTAGAAAACATGGATATTACCGAAATGCCCATGTATAAAAGAGCAAAGCTGGGAATCGGTTATCTACCGCAAGAAGTATCCGTCTTCAGGCATTTAAGCGTTGAAGACAATATTTATTCTATTTTAGAATTTACAGACAGGACAAAAGCCGAAAGAGAGGAGAAACTTGAATCTCTTTTAAAAGAATTCGGGCTTGACCATGTTAGAAAGACAAAAGGAATTTCTTTATCCGGCGGCGAAAGAAGAAGAACAGAGATTGCGCGTTCATTAGCTGTAGATCCGAAATTTATTCTTTTGGATGAACCTTTTGCCGGCGTAGATCCTATCGCGGTAGAAGACATTCAACGCATAGTCAGACAATTAAAAGAAAGAAATATAGGAGTAATCATAACAGACCATAATGTACATGAAACTCTGAGCATTACAGACAGAGCTTATCTTTTATTTGAAGGTAAAGTTTTAAAATCCGGCACAGCCGAAGAGCTCGCCGCAGACGAAATGGTAAGGAAAGTTTATCTTGGCGAGCATTTCGAACTAAGAAGATAAGAGAGATTCTTTTATTACTTTACAGCCTTATCTTGTGTATTGAATTTACTTAATGACAATCTTTTGGCTTGAAGTACTATTATCTTCGAAAGATATCTTAAGAATATAAATTCCATTGGAATATTTACCGGTAATAATTTTGGCATTAGAAACATTATTTAATTTAACTTCATCTATAAGTTGACCTAAATTATTATATATTTCTACCCTATTTATATTTTTATCGGAATTTATAATTACATAGTCATCGGCCGGGTTGGGATAAATTCTAACATTACTATTATATCTATTAATTCCCTGGCCGCTGGTATAAATATAATCTGCTATGCGAACAGATTCAATACCATTGTCATATACAGCTGAAACTTTTACTATGTATAATTCATTAAAATTTGTTTGAAAAGTATAAGATGTTTCTGTAATATCGGAAGCTACTAATTCATCATTGATATAAACGTTATATCCTGTAAGACCGGATTTAAAAGGAGCTTCCCAAGATGCAAAGCACGTTATACCTAAAAATTCATCCAATTGAAGATTTTTCGGCGGAATATTATCAAGTTGCTCTTTTTCCAATAAATAATTTCCATTATAAATAGTTTTACTAACCGGATCCTGAACAAATACAACAACTTCCAAATCATCATATTCTTCAACAAAAGTATTTGATAAATCATATTGGAAGGTAAAATTTTGGGGATCAAATTGTTCAAAACTTGTAGATGTTCCATTTCCATCAGGAAGCATTTTCATCATAACATGGTAAAAATCCGTTTCGCCGTTATTTCCTACATTTCCGGTTGTATGCTTTTCATTTACAGAAACATAAACTGCAAGATTTTCTAAATCTTCATAAGCAACAATATTGAAATCGATATTAACATTTGTGTCATCGATATTAAATGCTCCCCGAATTTCAAGAATAGGAATTTGTTTTGCAAAATAAAATTTAAAGAAACTCTCAAAATTAAATGTATTCAAAATATTTCCATTAAAAAATATTTTAGGAACACTCTCTACTTCATAAAAGACTTTTCTTAATCCGCCGTCGGCATTATAATACGGGTCTCCTATTCCCGGCCAATTCATCTGATATTTAGAAATTACCGTTTGTTCTGAATAAATATCCAGAAATTCCGACATAGCTTGATTGGCTGAAGGGCATGGAGAACAAGTAGAGCTTGTGAAGTGATCTATCAACAAACGTTTTTCACCTAAGGCGGTATAAGCATGAAGATTCATATTTAAAGAATTATTGGCCGGCTCTTGATCATCTTGTCCGTTTATCTTATCAATCTTAACAGTTAAAGTATAATCCTCATTTAATGTTAATGAAGTTTTTTCTGAAAAAGTTAAACTATATATTTCATTCTGAGCTATTGATAAAGAATTGAAAGTTTCGGTAATCAAAGACATACCATCAAATTGATAACTTGCTTCAATTGATGTTATTGTTTCTCTACCTTTATTAGCAAAAGTAAAAGCAACTTCGTTCCAACCCTGCTGTACAGCTTCAGCAATGCCGTCAATTGATAATAGTTGTGCATCATAATCTACAAGACTATACAAAATAACATTATCAATAGCCCATCTTTTAGCGGTCATACCTGTTTCATCACTATGAAAGAAAAAACAGAACCTAAAATTTTCACTACCAACATCCGGACTGTTAATTTCTATTGAAGCATATTCTATGGGAGAAGGATATTGAGGAGAATCTTTCTCATAAACAATATTCCAAGTATTACCATTATTAGAAGTAGTAGCAACACCTAACAAACATTCTCCCATATTTTGAACTAAATATTGAAATTCCAATATTAATGTTCCGTTATGATTTGAAAGATCTATGACGGGAGAACCTAAACGACCGGTTGTTCCGGTTAATGCCGGAACCCACATCATAGAGATTTCATAGGGTTCGCCACCTGCTTGATTAGAATTGGCAAGTGACCAATTTGAAGTGCTCCAGCTTAATATTTCCCAACCTTCAGGAAAATCAGCCTCATCAAAAGATTCGCTGATATACAATGCTTTACTTTGGGCAGATAGTCCAACACAAAAAGCAATCATTAATAAAAATGTGTAAAGTTTTTTCATGTGTAAGATTTTAATTAATTATAATTTAAATGCAAATCTAAATTAAATTTTCTTAAAATCAAAGAAATCAGATATTAACATGTGCGAGTTCGTAATATCGTCCCTTAAGGTTCATTAATTCCGTATGAGAACCTCTTTCCACAATTCTTCCCTTTTCAATAACTAAAATTTCATCGGCATTTTTCACTGTCGATAATCTATGGGCAATAACAAAACTCGTACGACCAACCATTAATTTATCAATTCCTTTTTGTATTAAAACTTCAGTTCTTGTATCAACATCGCTCGTAGCCTCATCTAATAATAAAATCGGGCGGTTTGCAATCGCAGCACGGGCAATATTCAACAATTGGCGCTGTCCCTGACTAAGATTAGAACCATCGTTAGTTAAAACAGTATTATAACCATCGGGAAGGCGTTTAATAAAAGAATGTGCGGCAGCTAATTTTGCTGCATCAATAACTTCATCATCAGTTGCATCGAGTTTGCCGTAACGTATGTTTTCCATTACAGTTCCTGTAAACAGGTGAGTATCTTGCAAAACAACCGCAAGAGATTTTCTAATATCTTCTCGATTAATTTTTTCATGAGAAATACCGTCGAAAAGAATTTCACCTTTTTGCGGATCATAAAAACGCGGAATAATATTGAAGATTGTGGTTTTCCCCGCACCGGTAGAACCTACCAAAGCAATCTTTTTACCCGGAGATGCCTGAATATTAATATCTTTAAGAACTTCATGGTTTTCAATATAAGAGAAAAAAACATTTTCAAATACAACATCGCCCTTCAAATTAACCGGATTGTCATTGTTTTTAATAAGATCAAGTTCATTTTCCGGCTTTTCGTCAATAACATTGAAAATTCTTTCAGCTCCGGCAATAGCAGCCTGCAGAGTATTGTATTGATTAGACAATTCATTAATCGGACGACCGAACTGACGCGAATATTGTAAAAAAGTTGCCAATCCACCAAGATCAAGTCCGCGAGTAAATGCAAGGAAAGCACCTACAATTGTTATCAGCACAAAATTAAGAGTGTTCAGATTATGCATCATCGGCATCATAATTCCGGAATACAGTTGTGCCTTGCGAGCTTTTTCACGTAAATCCTCATTCAATTTATCGAAATCTTCTTCCGATCTTTCTTCATGATTAAATACCTTAACAACTTTCAATCCACCGATATTTTCCTCAACATAAGCATTTTCGGCACCTAAAGCTTTTTGCTGCCATTTGAAATATTTCTTACTGCGGGTAACAATCATTCTCGCCGCCAAAAGCATAACAGGAATCATTAAAATAGTAACTACTGTGAGAATCGGACTGATATAAATCATTAATACTAAAATACATATAAGCGATAGTGCATTGCTGAAAACACTTGATAAAGTTTCGGTTAAAACCTCACTAACTCTATCAATATCATTGGTGAAGCGACTCATTAATTCACCATGCTTATTTTTATCAAAAAATTTTATCGGCAATGATTCCATCTTAACGAATAACTCGTATCTCAGTCGTGCAACTGTTCGTTCCCCTATCCTGTTCAGCAAAATATTTTGAAAGAAGACAGTCAGCAATCCTAAAATATAAATACAACCAAGAATAATAAGCATTCTAAGCAATCCTGAAACATCCTGAGGGATTATATAATCATTGATAATCGGGCGTAAAAGATAGGAACCGCCAATGTTTGTTGCAGTGCTCACAATAATAAGAAGGAAAACGGCAAGCAGCAATTTCTTCTCTTTAGAAAGATATGAAATCAATCTTAGAATAGTGCCCTTAGATTCTCTAAGTTTTTTTTGTTTATGTTCTTTTACCATTAACTTATCATTAATTGTTGTGAGGTAAAAATTTCATTAAATATTTCCGATTTTTCCAGTAGTTCGTTTGGTTTTCCGATTGATTCAATTTGTCCGTCATCAAGTACAACAACATAATCACAAGAACTCATAGAAGAGTATCTTTGAGTAACCATTAACACTGTTGTATCCGTAAGATAATTTTTCAGATTATTCATGATTTTGCTTTCGGTATCGGTATCAACAGCGCTGGTGCTATTATCAAGAATCAATATTTTAGGTTTTTTCAGAATAGCTCGGGCAATACAAAGTCTCTGTTTTTGTCCGCCCGATATATTTACACCACTTTGACCAAGAATAGTTTCATAACCTTCAGGGAATGACATAATAAAATCGTGTGCTTCAGCAATTTTACTCACTTCTTCCAATTCTTCCATTGAAGCATTTTCATTACCCCATCTTAAATTAGAAGCAATTGTTCCGCTGAAAAGTTCATTCTTCTGGAGAACCATTCCTATAGATTCCCTCAATTCATGCAAAGAATAATCTTTAATATCCCTTCCGCCGATAATAATTTCGCCGGAAGTAATATCATATAAACGCGGAATCAAATGCAGCAAAGTTGATTTTGAAGATCCGGTAGCCCCGGCAATAGCAACTTTGTCGCCGTTATTTATTTTTAAATTGATATTTTTCAAGACAAAGTTTTCGCTATCCTTATTATATTTAAAACAAACATTTTTAAATTCGATACTTCCCGAATTTACTTTGTATTTATCTACAGCACAATTCTGTGAGTCAGAGATAGAGACTTCTTTATGCATTATTTCCCTAATCCTTGTTGAAGAAGCCGAAGCGCGCACCATCATAACAAGTGTCATAGAAACAAACATCAGAGCCATAAGTATCTGCATGGTGTAATTAAGCATTGAAATTAATCCGCCAATTTGCATCTGCCTGGAACCGCCAACCCAGAGAATCGCAATAACAAGAGCATTCATAATAAATTGCATTACAGGCATCGCCATAACAATCAAATCCAAAGCCTTTATAAAATTATCTCTATATTCTAAATTTGCTTCTTGAAATTTCTCCTTTTCATAATCTTCGCGAACGAAAGATTTAACAACCCTGATATTTATTAAATTCTCCCTGATAATTCTATTTAGATTATCCAACTTTTTCTGAACGCTTGAGAACAGAGGATAAGCTTTGCGCATAAGTATCGCAACGGCAATTGCAAGAATAGGTATTGCAAGTCCTATATACAGAGCTATCTGCGGATTAATTCTGATGATAAAAAAGAATGCGAGAATCATCATCAAAGGAGCACGGTAAAGTACCATCATAATACGAATAATAACTTGCTGCAGCATTGTCGTATCATTTGTCATTCTTATTATCAAAGATTCCGAACCGAATGAATCAATATCACTAAATGACATTTTTTGTATCTTGGAAAACAGCGCCTTACGAATATCCGTAGCAAATCCCGTTCCAGTTTTTGATGCACAATAAACATTGGATACACTAAAAATAATTCCTAAAACCGAAAGTGCAACCATTATACCGCCGACTTTAAAAATACGCGGCATATCACCTTTCATAACGCCATTATCAATAACATCAGCCATTAATGTAGGTTGTAAAGTTTCGCATAGCACAAAGCCGAATACCAATATCGGGCTTAAAATGATGTACCGCTTGTAAGTTTTAAGTATCTTCCAGTAATCTTTCATGTTGAAAAATTGATTTGCAAAGATAAGAAAAAGTGTTGAAGAAAAATGCGTAAAAGATATAGAAATTCGAAACTTAAAACTCATAAATATCAAATTCGATAAACTTCCGATAGCATTATAAAAAACTTTTATACCAAACCTCTCAACTCTCAACTATTTATTATCTTTGCGGTCAATATGAAAAATCTTTTTAGTGATTTAAATTCTTCTCAAAAACAAGCAGTTGAACAACAAGACGGACCTGTAATGGTTATTGCGGGTGCCGGTTCGGGTAAAACACGCGTTCTTACTTACAGAATTGCTCATCTCTTGCAGCATGGTGTTGATGCATTTAACATCATGGCATTAACTTTCACTAATAAAGCGGCAAGAGAAATGAAAGAACGTGTCTCAACACTTGTTGGCAGTGAAGCACAAAATGTTTGGATGGGAACTTTCCACGCTATTTTTGCACGACTGCTTAGAGCCGACGGACATTTACTGGGATATCCGCATAATTTTACAATTTACGATACCGATGATTCGAAAAGTGTTTTAAAAAAAATAATTAAGGATTTGGAACTTGATCCTAAAACATATCCGCCTAACTTAGTATTGTCAAGAATTTCTGCAGCAAAATCGAGGTTGATTTCAAGTAAAGAATATAATGAACTTCCCGAACTTTCCGAACATGATCGTTCCGTTGGAAAACCGGAAATCGGGAAATTATACACTTTATATCAGCAAAGTTTATTTCGCTCATCCGCAATGGATTTTGATGATATTATTTTCAACTTCTATATTCTTATTACAAATTTTTCTGAAGTTTTAGCTAAATATCAAAAACGGTTTAAATATGTTTTAATTGATGAGTTTCAGGATACTAATACTGCTCAATATCAAATAGTAAAACAAATTGCCGCTCCTGATAATAATATCTGCGTTGTAGGCGATGATGCACAAAGTATTTACGCATTCCGGGGAGCAAACATCGGAAATATTCTCGGTTTTGAAGCCGATTATCCGCACCTGAAAACTTTCAAGCTCGAACAAAATTACCGCTCCACATCACATATTGTTGAGGCGTCCAATTCGGTTATTGCAAAAAATAAACATCAGATACATAAAAATCTATGGACTGATAATGAAGACGGCGAATTAGTCAGATTGTTTCAAGCGGTTAGTGACGGCGAAGAAGCATCAAAGGTCGCAAGTTTTATCTTCGAAAAGAAGATGAATCAACAATTGAAAAACAGCGAGTTTGCAATTTTGTACAGAACAAATGCGCAATCGCGTTCTTTTGAAGAGGCGCTCAGGAGGATGAATATACCTTACATTATTTATGGCGGACTTTCGTTTTATCAAAGAAAAGAAATCAAAGACCTGTTGGCGTATTTCAGGCTTGCCGTAAATCATAATGACGAAGAAGCTTTAGCGAGAATAATTAATTATCCCGCGCGCGGAATCGGTCAAACTACTTTCGAAAAGATACAGAATCTTGCTGCCGAACACGGTACATCTACCTGGCAGGTTTTACACAACACAGATGGCTTGCGCACATTAAAAATTTCTATCAATACAATTAACAGGATTGATGAATTTGTAACCATGATTACTAATTTCGGACATAAGGTTTCCAAAACAGATGCTCATTCATTGGCAAAGGAAATCTCAGTTAAATCCGGAATCATCAGAAACATTACTGAAGACAGTACGCCTGAAGGAGTTGCTCGTTTGCAAAATATTGAGGAATTAATAAATGCTATCGGCGATTTTACGGAAAAACGTAATGCCATGACTGCTGTTGAGAATTTAGGTGAAATTAATCCCGAAGAGCTTATCACTTTGGATATGTTTATGCAGGATGTAGCTTTACTTACAGACAAAGATACTCAGGATGACGACGATAACAACAAGGTTCAACTGATGACTATTCACGCGGCTAAAGGTTTGGAGTTTTCACATGTTTTCGTAGTCGGAATGGAGGAAAATTTATTTCCGGGTGCGCAAAGCATTTATTCCCGTGAAGATCTTGAGGAAGAAAGACGATTATTATATGTAGCTTGCACAAGGGCTCAAAAATCACTAACCCTGTCCTACGCTGAAAATCGTTATCGTTGGGGTTCATTAATGTCGTCCGAACCGAGCAGGTTTTTAAAAGATTTCGATTATTCACATTTTCATACTCCTGAAAGAAGTGCAAACAAATTCGGAGTTTTATCAAATATTCATGGTTTCGATGAAGAAAAACCTGTTTTCAGACCGTCAAATACGGTTAACACGAAAAACTTAAAACCTATTGATAATAATAAGATTGTTACTCCAAGCAACCAACCTCCACTCGATTATAATACAATTCAGATAAACGACCGTGTAATACACAGTAAATTCGGTGAAGGTGTTGTTATTAGTTTAGAAGGAAACGGGCCTAATAAAAAAGCAAAAGTAAATTTCAAACATTTTGGGGAAAAATTATTACTTTTGCATTTTGCTAAGTTACAAAAATTGAATTAAGAAGTACTTTTATTTTAGGTTAGATATAGAAACGGATTTTTAAATAATATTT
The DNA here is from genome assembly GCA_031276035.1 of Bacteroidales bacterium. Taxonomy (NCBI): domain Bacteria; kingdom Pseudomonadati; phylum Bacteroidota; class Bacteroidia; order Bacteroidales; species Bacteroidales bacterium. Next base: position 96,104 of record JAISNV010000013.1, read on the forward strand.
AAACAAATAAAATTCTAATAGGTTTTAAAAAAAATTGCAATAATTAAAAAAAATATTATTTTTGCAAAACTTTTATTAAGATTCATTAAGGTTTTTGATAAAAAAGGAAAAGGTCAAGGATAAATGTTTGAAGATTTGGATCTCAAAAATGAATTAATTGATAAATAAAGGCAAAATTAATAAATCTGGAATTTGAAATCTAAAATGTGGAGTATAACGGAATCGAACCGTTGACCTTTTGACTGCCAGTCAAACGCTCTAGCCAACTGAGCTAATACCCCAACTAAAAAGCGATGCAAAATTAATAATAAATTTTGAATTAAAATAATAAAAATAAAAAAGTTGTATAAACCCAAAATAAACACAACGAATAAAAATGTTAATTCATTGACATTGACCTATAATTAAAAATGTTTTATACTTAAACACAATTAAATTTCCCTTATGGAATATAACACAGAGAGAGAGAAGTTATTTCTACCCGAACATGGCAGAAATATACAAAAGATGATTGAAAGCATTACAAAAATTGAAGACAAGGACAAACGCACAAAATATATTTACGGTTTGGTAAACGTACTTTACAACCTTAATGACGGCGACAATAAAGACGGCAACTATCTTCGTAAACTTTGGGATCAAATACATATTATGTCTAATTATGAGCTTAACGTTGATAGTCCTTTCCCTCCTCCAACACCGGAAGAAATATATGCAAAACCAAACAGGATTCTTTATAATTCAAATCGTATTAAATTCAGGCACTACGGCAATTTAACACAAATGCTAATAAACAAAGTTGTAAATCTTCCCGAAGGAGAGAAAAAAGATAGAGCTATTGTTATGTTAGCCACACAAATGAAAAAACTTTATCTTATTTGGAACCGAGAAAGTGTTGACGATAAGCTTATAATTGAAGATATGCAAGCTATAGCCGAAGGAAAGCTTGATATTAATAATAAGATAAAACTGCCTTCAACCGCTTTATTACTAAGTCAAGAGAAAAATAGAGTCTTAAAAAGTATTGAACCCGAACCTGCAAAGGGTAAGAATAAAGGCAAGAAGAAAAACGCAGTAATAAATAAAAACAAAAAAATAAAAGCCAGAAGATAATCAATACTAAATTATAATGGCAACAACATTTAAAATCAACGGCGGCAAACAACTAAGCGGCGACATTACTCCGCAAGGAGCTAAAAACGAAGCTCTTCAAGTACTCTGCGCTGCCCTGCTTACTCCCGAAGAAATAAATTTTACAAACGTTCCGGATATCATCGACGTAAATAAACTCTTGGATCTAATATCTTATTTAGGTGCGGATGTTAAGAGATATCAAGATAAAGTAAGTATTAAAGCCGAGAATATTTTTATTGGTAGAATGCTCGATAATGACTTTGCTTTAAATGCCGGAAAACTGAGAGGTTCGGTAATGCTTGTAGGTCCGTTACTTGCACGTTACAAACACGCATATATTTATAAACCCGGCGGTGATAAAATCGGCCGGCGCAGATTGGATACACATTTCCTCGGATTAGAAAAACTCGGCGCTAAATTAAAATATAGCAACGATAACAAATTCATCATTGTTGAAGGCAAAAAACTCGAAGGCAAATATATGCTTTTGGATGAAGCTTCGGTAACCGGAACGGCAAATATTATTATGACTGCCGTAATGGCTGAAGGGAAAACAACAATCTTCAATGCCGCTTGTGAACCGTATATTGTTCAATTATGTAGAATGTTGACAAAAATGGGTGCAAAAATAAACGGAATCGGATCTAATCTTTTGGAAATAACAGGAGTTCATAAACTTAAGGGTTGCGAACATACTTTACTGCCAGACATGATTGAAATAGGTTCATTTATTGGGTTGGCGGCAATGACTAATTCCGAAATTACAATTAAGAATGTATGTTATGATGAATTAGGACTAATTCCTACTGTTTTCAGCAGACTCGGAATAAAAATGGAAAGAACCGGTGATGATTTATTAATACCCAAACAAAATCATTATGAAGTAGAAACATTTTTCGACGGATCTATAATGAATATTGCCGATGCACCATGGCCGGGATTCTCTCCTGATTTGATAAGTATAGCACTTGTAACTGCTATCCAAGCCAAGGGAAGCGTTTTAATACATCAAAAAATGTTCGAAAGCAGATTGTTCTTTGTTGACAAACTTATTGAAATGGGCGCACAAGTTATTCTTTGTGACCCGCATAGAGTTACGGTAATCGGATTAAACCGGGAACAACAACTAAGAGGTATTGAAATGTCATCTCCCGATATTCGCGCCGGAGTAGCATTGTTGATTGCCGCACTTTCAGCCAAAGGCACAAGCATAATTCATAATGTAGATCAAATTGACAGAGGTTATCAAAATATTGACGGAAGATTAAACGCTTTGGGTGCAAGAATTGAGAGAATATGAGGGAAAGGGGAAAGGTAGATGTATTATGACTGGAAATGACAAAATACCGGCAAGTTTAGGATTAATGCTAATATTGATTAAGGAAATAAACTAATATTACATTCTATCAAGTCATGAAATGCAACACCATGCAAATTATAAACATAAATTATTGAATATTTTAATAACGAAATTTATAAAACTAAAAAAATATTTATATGAAAAAGAATCTAATTTTAGCATCTGTAATATGCTTAATAAGCATATCAACTTTTGCGCAAGACACACAACAAGACTCCACAGCAGTAGAAAAGAAATGGAAATTCGGGTTAACAACTTCCATTAATTTTTCACAAGTAAGTTTTACCAATTGGGCTGCCGGTGGCTCAAACAGTTTGTCGTTAAACTCATTCGTTAACACTTTTGCCAATTATCATAAAGACAGACACCTCTGGGAAAACGGCCTTCAACTGGGTTACGGTACCATTTATACTAAAGACGAACCTATAAAGAAAAGTGACGACAGAATTAATTTTGACAGTAAATATAGCTGGTCTCTCAATAAATTATTCAGATTAGCTGCAACACTGAATTTCAAAACCCAATTTTCCAATACATTTGAATATAAAGATGATGTTGACCCGAAGCTTGTTTCAAGTTTCATGGCACCAGGTTATCTTTCTGCCGGTATTGGCATTGATATTGTGCCTTTAGATTGGCTCACAATTAACGTATCGCCCGCTGTTGCAAGGTTAACATTTGTTACTATTGAAGAATTACAAGTGCAATACGGCAACGATTTAGGACAAATATGTAAAACAAGATTCGGCGGATTAATTAAAATCGACTTAAAAAAGGAAATATTCAAAAATGTTGAGGTTGCATCAAATCTTCTTTTATTTACCGATTATCTTGATGAAGCTCCCTTTGATGTGATTGTAAATTGGGATGTATTTATCATTATGAGAATCAACAAATTTTTATCGGCAAACTTAACCACAAATCTTATCTGGGATAAAGATATTTTGACTACAGATACTAATAATGACGGCATTAATGATACCGCCAAAGTTCAATTTAAAGAATTATTCGGAATAGGATTTACGTTTTCGTTCTAAGATTACTAATTCCAAATTTCATATTATTATCAAAAAAATTTAATCCCTAATAAAATGATTCAGAGAAAACAAACATTATTTTTACTAATTGCCGTAGTAGCATTAATTCTAATGCCGTTCTTCCCCATAGCAAAATATTACGGCGACTTTTCATTTGTATTAAACCTTTTCAGTTTTAAAGATTTAACGGGAGAATCACCTTTCTCTTCAGTGTACAATATTCCTTTGATTGTTGTTTGGGGATTAACATTATTATTGAGTATCATTACCATTCTTCTTTATAAGAAAAGAAATCTACAATTAAGATTAACGAGCATTGCTATCGGATTAATCATGGTTTTTCTGCTTTTGGTTTTCATTTATTATACACCAATGATTGAGCGGGAATTTAAAGCGTTTGATATCAGCACTGTTTATAGCGATTGCATAAGTATATATTTACCGATTATCGTTTTCATTTTCTTAATTTTAGCTTATAGATTTATTAATAAAGATATTAAGATGATAAAATCTCTTGATAGAATTAGGTAGAAAAAATCGAAATAAAAAACAAAAGATATTATTTATCAAACGAGATGAAAATTAATATAACTAATGGTTTTCCGGAATCGTTTATGAAAATTTTCATCTCGTTCGATATGATAACAACATTAACTTCAAACATTAAACCTTATCGCTTTCGTCAACAAATAAAATTAATTATAGATTATATTAAAAATTATTTTATCTTTGCAAATCAAATATGTACTCTTTAATAAAATATATGTTTAGTTAAGAGCATATTCAATTTCAAAACAATTTCTAAACCGAAGCATTTTCGCTTCAAATTATTTCATAATAAAAAAATATTTATGTACGATTTAAATGAATTAGAAGGCAAACTTCTTAGTGAGTTGCGGTCAATTGCTAAAGAATTGGGCGTTCCTAAAACTAACTTCTTAAAAAAACAAGAACTGATATTCAAAATATTAGATCATCAAGCCTTACAAACTAGTAACAACAAATACAATTCCGACAATAAAAAAGACGACAAAAAACCTGCAAATAATCAACAAAAAAATAAGAACAATACTGAAAAACCAAAACAAAACAAAACTAACGAAGAGAAAATTGCAGAAAACAATCGGACTGAAGAAAATCATAATGATAAATCAACCAATAATGAGCAATCGCAAAAAAATAAACGTCCGCGCCAAAGACAACGCGTAGCCGTTAATGCCAACAACAAGTTAGCGAGCTCTTCTACCAACACTAATAACTCATATATAAAGGTAAGTTCGGAAGTTGAAAACGAACCCAAAAAGAAACCATTATTCAATAATTTTAATGATAACGACGATAACGGATTCCTCACATCAATAGAGCATAATGCTAAAGTTTCTGTTGATATGTCCGACAATAATAATCAGTTCAACAATAACGATACTTATAAAGTTTCCAAAAAAACGCATGAGAATGTAAATGAAGAGAAACACGTTGAAAAAGTTAACAATAAAGAAAACGAAAGCAAAAAGAATATTAAAAGCGAGGAAACTGTTGTAACAAATAATAATAACAATAACAACAGAATTTCTAAAAATAACAACCAGCAAAACAATCAGAAAAATCGTAATAATAACGATAATAATAAGCAACGAAATAGAAATAACACCAAAGATTCTGTTTCCACTGTTGATTTGGAAGTTGTTGTTTCTGCCGAAGGCGTTCTTGAAATAATGCCAGAAGGTTACGGGTTTTTAAGAAGTTCCGATTATAATTATCTTAATTCTCCTGATGATATTTACGTTTCTCAATCGCAAATTAAGTTATTCGGATTAAAAACCGGTGATACTATTAACGGACAAATTCGTCCGCCGAAAGAAGGAGAAAAATATTTCCCATTGATAAAAGTAGAATATATAAACGGTAAAACTCCTGAGGAAGTAAGAGACAGAGTTCCTTTCGATTTCTTAACGCCCCTATTTCCGGAAAAGAAATTCAAACTCACAGAACATCCTTTTGAAACATTATCATCAAGAGTTATTGATTTATTTGCTCCTATAGGTATGGGACAGAGAGGTTTGATTGTTGCTCAGCCTAAAACAGGTAAAACCGTTTTACTAAAAGAAATAGCAAATGCAATATCATACAATCATCCTGATGCATATCTTATTGTTTTACTTATTGATGAGCGTCCTGAAGAAGTAACAGATATGAAACGCAGCGTTAGAGCGGAAGTTGTTTCATCTACTTTTGATGAGCCTGCAGACAGACATGTAAAGATTGCAAATATTGTTCTTGAAAAAGCCAAAAGAATGGTAGAATGCGGTCATGATGTAGTAATTCTACTTGACTCAATAACTCGTCTTGCACGTGCATACAACACAGTTTCTCCGGCATCTGGAAAAGTATTATCAGGTGGTGTTGAAGCTAATGCACTTCAAAAACCGAAAAGATTCTTCGGTGCAGCCCGTCAAATTGAAAACGGAGGTTCGCTTACAATACTTGCTACCGCTCTTATAGACACAGGTTCTAAAATGGATGAAGTTATCTTCGAAGAATTTAAAGGCACCGGTAATATGGAGCTTCAACTCGACAGAAGGTTATCCAACAAGCGTATTTATCCGGCTGTTGATATTGTTGCATCAGGAACAAGACGCGAAGATCTGCTGATAAACAAAGATATTCTTCAACGTACTTATATTATTAGAAATCATTTGGCAGATATGACACCCGTTGAAGCTATGGAATTTATTCGCGACCGCATGAAAAACACTAAGAACAATGTGGAATTTCTTGCGAATCTAAACGAATAAGTTTAGATATTAAAGGTTAGTTTTTTATTTCCGGAGTTTATCCGTGCACGATGCCCCTGAATCAGGACAACAATCTTTCTCTAAGTTTGCCGATTTAAATGTTAGCGTCATAACCTTTAAGGAATACGCAATTTTACTGAAAAAATAAATAAAAAGCGGGAGATTTATATTCTCCCGCTTTTCCGTATAACTTTGCTCCTATAGAAAATACTGTCTATTTAAATAAAAGTCAGCATTTCTTTAATCGTGATTATTGGTGTTAACTCTTAATCAACTTTATTGCTTTTCCGTTTATCCTCAAATAATATATTCCCCGCAAATATCCGCTTATATCTATTTTTAAGGATTTATCTTCTATATATTATATTTTCTTTCCGGCGGAGTTGAAGATAATCAGTTCTTCTATTATTTCATCAGATTCAATATTAATATAATTTACAGTCGGATTCGGATACACTTTTATTTCTACGGAATAAGCATCAATAGAAAGAGGAATGACAACAACTACCATTGTATGATTTTCAGAAACATTCTCGAAGGTATAATATCCATCACTTAAGGCTTGCGTGTTATTAACTCCGTCTACTAAAACTTTATCTATAGAATAATCTGCTTCTGCCGAGAATGTAAAGGTTTGATCTTCTCCTTCAGCAACCACTACAATTCCTTCGGGCGAGATTGAGCCGCCAAAACCGGAAACACTTGCATCTAACTCATAGGATAATACATCTAAGCGCGTAACAACAATAGTATATGTTTTCCTTGTGGTTACGTCTTCCGCTGTTACTATAATATCAAAACTATTTGTTCCGAATTAAATAGTATCGCAAACGCCAATAATAAAATTTTCTTTTCCATAGTGTTGTTAATAAGAATATTAATAATATATATTTTACTCAAATACAATCTTTCCTTTATAACTCTTCTTACCGTTACTCAATAATGCAGTATATATTCCCTTTGCATCTAAATTTAATTTTATACCTGCTTCTTCAATACCGTTATCTATATTGATTTGTTGCAATAACTTTCCCGAAATATCATAAACTGATAAGCTTAATCCGCTTTCATGTAAAAAATCCTGAGGCAGGATTATTTTGCAACTGCCTGCGGTAGGATTGGGATAAATAACCAACTGCTCGCTCCCAGCCTCATCTTCATAATCTTCAATTCCAAAGGCTAATATATTAAACTCTTTCCACACTGGAGCTTCTTTGTAAAGAGATACTGATGCAGCTGGAACATACAAATTACACGCACTGACATTTACATCTTCAAAAACATTTGGATCAATAGATAGCGGAACAGGATTATGGTTGATAACGGATGTAAGATTTTTGCAAGCTATAAAAGCACCTTGTCCTATATTTGTTACATTGTCTGGAAGAGTTACGGAAGAGAGACCGCATACACTAAAAGTAGCTTCATCAATAAATGTAACACTATTTGGAAGAACAATGGAATCCGGATTAGAATTAGTAAAAGCATTGCTCCATAATTTTGTAACACTGTTGGCAATCTTAATAGACGAAAACTGTCGGCAGGCATAAAACGCCATTTCTCCAATACTGGTAACACCATACTCAATAACAACAGCGCTAAATTCAAAATCGTGCCACGGGGATGGCCAACTGCCCGGCATGGGAGGAGGATAATTGAGCATTTCACCTTCTCCGCTGATAATCAGTGTGTCATTTTCTATTTTCCAGTTAAGCGGTCCTGTAATTCCGCCTTGCGAGAATACACTTACAATATTAAATAGTATCGCAAATGCCAATAACAAAATTTTCTTTTTCATAGGGCTGTAAAATAAGAATATTAATAATATATATTTTACTCAAATACAATCTTTCCTTTATAACTCTTCTTTCCGTTACTCAATAATGCAGTGTATATTCCTTTTGCATTTAAATTTAATT